>JAHXHF010000237.1 GCA_025656895.1 gamma proteobacterium symbiont of Bathyaustriella thionipta | reverse complement strand
TTATAAGTTATTTCTATCGGTAGCATGAGCATGCTTATGAATGGTTTTTGCCAAACAAGATTCTTAAAAAAACAGTGAAACTTCAGTCTACCCATTCAATGATTATTTTTCTTGATTTTTTCGCAGCATAAAAAGCCACAGCAATGGCTGATCCAACAATTGAAACCATCTGTACAGTTTCTGCCAGAGTCATTTTAGCATTACCTTATGGACAAACTGATATAGCCCGCTCATTATAAAATTTCACCATGAATTTCAATCACATACCGACCCTATATGCAAAAGTATTCACTCACACGGGACATTCTACTACAAATGCCGGTCTATACTCATATATGAGCTTGTCTTTTTAATGTAACGGTGCGCCGTCTATAAGGAGACTTTTATATGCGTGCATTATCTGAATGGCTGGGGGATAAAATAACATCCTGGCTGGTGAGCGAAACTCCGCCACCGGCTACGCCATTGTGTGATTTTGACCGCCTCGGTTATGAACTGAGACCGGGTGATGTGGTGCTGATTGAAGGGCGCAGCCGTATTGCTGAAGTTATCAAGCAAATTACCCAGAGCAACTGGACCCATGCCGCACTGTATATAGGCAGGCTTTATGACCTGAATGACCGTGAAATGCGCCACAATATTCAGCAGCACTATCAGGGAAAACCGAATGATCAGCTGTTACTGGAAGCAGAACTGGGTACGGGTACCCGTATAGCCCCGCTGAATAAATATCGTGAGCACCATGTACGTATTTGTCGTCCGCATGGCATGACTCCTGATGATGCTACCCGGGTGGCGGCTTATGCCTTGCAGCATCTGGGGTCCGATTATGACGTACGACACATTTTCGATCTGGGACGCTTTCTGTTTCCCTGGTCATTTATGCCGCGCCGCTGGCGTTCCAGCCTGTTTCAACATAACGCTGGCAGTCATACACGCACTGTTTGTTCCTGCCTGATTGCGCAGGCTTTCAACAGTATCGACTATCCCATTCTGCCTTTTATCGATCGTGCGGATGATGGTTCTCTGCGTTTTTACAAACGCAACCCGCGCCTGTTCACACCGCGTGATTTTGACTATTCACCCTATTTCGAAATTATTAAATATCCATTTCTGGGGCTGGATGATATTGGTTTGTACCGGCGTATGCCCTGGCATGAGTCCGGCACTTTACACAATGATGAGTTGCCTGCCAGCACTCCAATCGAAGAACCTGTCCATACACAGGCTGACGATGAAGACCCCCAAACCGCGAACAAAAAACAAACGCCACCACAGGAAGTAGTGCACAGAATTCTGGCCAGACTGGGCGTTACCTTCAGCGACAAAGGAACTACCTCATGAGCATACTAACTGTTTTTCTGGCGCTGGTAATGGTTTGGAGCCTGGCTTATTTACGCGTCAAGGCCAGCCTCTGGTTTGCGGCAGTGGCGGCTCTCCTGTTGTTCGCCTCGGTCTCCGATGCTTTTTACAGCTGGTTTATTGTGCTGTTATGGATGACTTACGCAGCCGTGGTTTTGATGCTGGGCATTACCGAAATTCGCCAGCGCTACATCAGCACCCCCTTGTATCGTCAGTTCAAAAAAGTCCTGCCGCGCATGTCCAGCACCGAACAGGAAGCCCTGAACGCGGGCACGGTCTGGTGGGATGCCGAATTATTCAGTGGTCTGCCGCAGTGGGACAAATTGCTGGCTATGAATCCACCCGCACTCAGCGAGCAGGAACAGGCTTTTATTGATGGTCCCACGCAGCAATTGTGTGAAATGCTCAACGATTGGCAGGTAACCGATAAAGACGGCGACTTACCCGCCGAAGCCTGGGATTTCATTCGCCGGCAACGTTTTTTTGGCATGATTATCCCTCCGGAATACGGCGGACTGGGCTTTTCCGCGCTGGCACATTCCAGCGTAGTCATGAAAATATCCACCCGCTGCATTACTGCAGCCGTAACCGTCATGGTACCTAATTCACTGGGCCCGGCTGAACTGCTGATGCACTATGGCACAGAGGCGCAAAAGAATCACTATCTGCCGAAACTGGCCAGCGGCGAAGAGATACCCTGCTTCGCGCTCACCGCCCCGCGCGCCGGCAGCGATGCCGGCGCCATACCGGATACTGGCATTATCTGTCACGGAGAATGGCAGGGTGAACAGGTTTTGGGCATCCGGCTTAATTTTGACAAGCGTTACATTACCCTGGCCCCCATTGCCAGCGTCATCGGTCTGGCTTTCAAATTGTATGACCCGGAACACCGGCTCAGTAATGAAGCGGATCGCGGTATTACGGTAGCGCTCATTCCCCGTGACACCCGGGGTATGCAGATCGGCGAACGCCACGTTCCACTGAATATTCCTTTTCAGAACGGCCCGGTACGGGGTCAGGATGTTTTCATCCCGCTGGATTTTATTATTGGTGGTGAAAGCGGCATTGGTCACGGCTGGCGTATGCTGGTGGAATGTCTGGCCGAAGGGCGTGGCATTTCCTTACCCGCCCTGTCTACCGGCGCAGGCAAAGCTACATCCCGTTATACCGGCGCTTATGCGCGTATTCGCAAACAGTTCGGCCTGCCCATCGGTTATTTTGAAGGCGTGGAAGAAGCACTGGCACGCATTGCCGGTCTGACCTATCAAATGGATGCCGCCCGCCAGCTGACCCTGAACGCGCTGGACTGCGGTGAAAAGCCCTCGGTCATTTCTGCCATTATCAAATACCATTTAACCGAAGGCTATCGCCAGGTCATCAATGATGCCATGGATATTCAGGGCGGCAGCGGTATCTGCATGGGGCCGAATAATCTGCTGGCACGTGCTTACCAGGCTTTACCCATTGCCATCACCGTGGAAGGCGCCAATATACTCACTCGCAGCATGATTATTTTCGGCCAGGGTGCCATTCGCTGTCATCCTTATGTTCTGGAAGAATTTCAGGCCGCCAATGAAGATGATTTCCGGCACGGCTTACGCCAGTTTGACCGCGCCATTTTCGGCCATGCCGGGTTTCTGATCAGCAATATGGCACGCAGTCTGTTTCTGGGACTGAGCCGCGCGCGCCTGTCGAATACACCGGTTTCCGGTGCCAGCAAGCGCTACTACCAGCTAGTCAACTGGATGAGTGCCGCTTTTGCGCTGTCTGCCGATGTGGTGATGATGACACTGGGCGGCGCACTCAAACGCAAAGAGCACCTGTCTGCCCGCCTGGGCGATATTCTCAGCGAGCTTTATCTGATGTCAGCCGTACTGAAACGTTTCGAAGATCAGGGACGCCCGCAGGCAGACCTGCCCCTGTTGCAATGGGGCTGCGAAACCAGCCTGTACAAAATACAGGAAAGCTTCCGTTCATTAGACCGTAACCTGCCCTACCCCTGGCTGGGATGGATATTGCGCTTTCTGGTATTTCCCACCGGCCTGCCTTTCAAAAAGCCGGATGACCGTACCGTTCATCAGGTAGCCCACAGTATTCTGGCTGATGGTGAGACCCGTGACCGCCTGACCGAAGGCGTGTTCAGCAGCAAGAACAGCGATATTCGACAGGGATTATTCGATGAGGCTCTGAAACTGGCCGAAATCACCGACCCGCTGGAAACCACCCTGCGTCGAGCACAACGCAAACAACAGTTAACCGGTCATGATCTTGACGAATTGGCACAACAAGCCATAGAGCTGTCTATACTGAAACCTTCAGACCTTGAAGCCTTGCAGAAAATGCAGGACTTGCGTGAGCGGATTATTGCCGTGGATGCTTTTGATGACTGGGGCAGCCAGCTTATTCAGCCATTGGCAAGCAGCAACCGGGATGCAGATGAAGAAACACTGGCCATGGAAAAGGACTAAAGCATGACAAGTAAAACCCGATTGGGTGGTAAGCAGGTTTATATTGTGGATGGCAGCCGCACGCCCTTCCTCAAGGCGGCGGGGGTGCCGGGGCCGTTTCGCGCTTCCGACCTGGCAGTGAATTGCTCCAGACCACTGATGGCACGGCAACCTTTTGTAGAAACGGCCGTAGATCAGGTGGTAGTCGGCTGCGTTTCATCCGGGCCGGATGAAGCCAATATTGCCAGAGTGATCGCTTTACGCCTGGGCTGTGGTGATCAGGTTCCCGCCTGGACGGTACAACGCAATTGCGCTTCCGGCATGCAGGCCGTGGTCTGCGCCGCCAAAGATATAGCCGCCGGTCGTTCGCAACTGATACTGGCCGGTGGCACCGAGTCCATGAGCCATCATCCGCTGGTTTTAAAAGAACAAATGGTCACCTGGCTGGGGCGCTGGTATCAGGCCAAAAGTTTCGGCGCCAAAGCCAGGCACATTACCCAGCTGAAACTGGCCTGGCTGCAACCCGTTATTGCCCTGCTGCGTGGTCTGACCGACCCGGTTGTCGGCCTGTCCATGGGACAGACCGCTGAAGAACTGGCATGGCATTTTAAGGTCAGCCGTGAAGAGATGGACGCATACGCACTGCGCAGCCACCAGCGACTGGCCGCCGGCATGGATGCCGGACATCTGCATGAAGTGGAACCTCTGTACGACAGCAAAGGCCATGTCTATAGCGAAGATGGCGGTTTAAGGCGTGAATCTTCCCTGCAAAAACTGGCCAAACTCAGACCGGTTTTCGACAAGCCGGTAGGCTCGGTCACCGCCGGCAACAGTGCGCAGGTGACGGATGGCGCAGCCATGCTGCTGCTGGCTTCGCATGATGCGGTGCGGCAATACAAACTGCAACCGCTGGGGCGCATTACCGATTTTCAATGGGCCGCGCTAGACCCTTCACAAATGGGGCTGGGGCCGGTTCACGCTATGGCACCCATACTGCAAAGGCACGCACTGAACAGTGATGATATTGATTACTGGGAAGTCAACGAAGCCTTTGCCGCGCAGATTCTGGCCTGCTGTAAAGCCTGGACCGATACCGATTACTGCCGCAAAAACCTGTCACTGGAGCATGCCTTTCAAGCTATCCCCGCAGACAAACTGAATGTGGATGGTGGTGGTATCAGCATGGGACATCCGGTCGGTGCCAGTGGCGCACGTATTATTCTGCACCTGCTGCATACCTTAAAACGCAATCAGGGCAAACGCGGCATTGCCAGCTTGTGTGTGGGCGGCGGTCAGGGCGGCGCGGTTCTGCTGGAAACGGAATAAGGCTTATGAACGAGATAACCACAAACGAATACTGGCGACTGGAAACCTATGATGACAACATCGTCTGGCTGCATTTCGATACCCCCGGCAGCGCCACCAATGTACTCAAATGGGACGCGCTGGATGAACTGCAAGTTAAACTCAAAGAGGTGGTACAAAAACACCCGCGCGGCCTGGTCATTTTATCCGATAAAGCCAGTGGCTTTATTGTGGGCGCAGATGTTCATTCATTCGCACAAATAGAAAGCCGCGAGCAGGCCGAACAGGCCTTGTCAAGAGTACACAAGCTGTTTTTCCGGCTGGAATCGCTGGGATTCCCCACAGTCGCACTGATTCATGGCTTTTGTCTGGGTGGCGGGCTGGAACTGTCTCTGGCGTGCAAATACCGCATCGCCCGCAATGATGATGGCACCCGCCTTGGCTTTCCTGAAGTTCGTCTGGGTATCTTTCCCGGTTTTGGCGGTTCGGTTCGCAGTGTTCGCCGCATAGGGCCTATCAAGGCACTGGATTTAATGCTCAGTGGCCGTACTGTCAGTGGTCGTGCCGCCCAACACATGAAACTGGTTGATCTGGCGGTACCACAAAGACAACTGAAAGCCGCCGCTCGCTATATCATCCACAAACAACCGCCACAACAAAAACCCGGCTGGCTGGATCAGCTGGCCAACAGTGCACCCCTGCGCCCTGCTCTGGCCTGGTATCTGCGCAGGCAGGTGGCCAAAAAAGCCCGCCCGGAACATTACCCCGCGCCTTACGCATTACTGGCTCACTGGCAACACCACGCCAGCCACCCGCGAGAGATGTACAACAACGAAGTGAAACAGGTGGCCGATCTCATCATGGGCCGCACCGCACAAAATCTGGTGCGTGTATTTCAGTTACAGGAACGTCTCAAGGCGCAAGGCAAGCAAAGTGATTTCAAGGCACAGCATGTGCACGTCATCGGTGGCGGCATCATGGGCGGCGATATTGCCGCCTGGTGTGCCTTCAAAGGCTACCGCGTCAGTCTGCAGGATCAAACCGCCCGGCAACTGGGCGCGGCGGTTAAACGGGCACACACCCTGTTCAAAAGAAAACTGAAAAAACCACGCCTCATTCAAGCCGCAATGGACCGATTGATGCCGGATGTTGAAGGCCACGGCCTGAAGCGCGCCGATGTGGTGATCGAAGCCATTTTTGAAGACCTGAAAGTCAAACAAAAATTGTTTGCCGAGATTGAAAAACAGGCACCCGCCGATGCTTTGCTGGCCAGCAATACTTCCAGTATTCCTTTACAGCAAATTGCTGAAAACCTGCAAAACCCGCAACGTCTGGTGGGGCTGCATTTCTTTAATCCGGTTGCGCAAATGCTGCTGGTAGAAATTGTCAGCAGTGAGCAGACCGATGCTGATGCCGCACAGAAAGCCGCCCGCTTCGCCAAAGACATCGGCAAGTTACCTCTGCCGGTGCGCAGCAGCCCCGGTTTTCTGGTCAACCGCATACTCATGCCTTATCTGCTGGAAGCAGTCAACCTGCTGGATGAAGGTGTCCCCGCTGCAGCCATTGATGAAGCCGCATTACAGTTCGGCATGCCCATGGGGCCAGTTGAACTGTCGGATGTGGTGGGGCTGGATATTTGCCTGTCAGTGGCTGAAAAGCTGTCCGGCTTTCTGGCGATTGAAGTACCTGAAAATTTGCAGAAGAAAGTACAATTCAAACAACTGGGCAAAAAAAGCGGACATGGGTTTTATCGTTGGGAAAAAGGCAAAGCACAAAAAGAAGCTATTGATAAAGACTATACGCCACCGCTTGATATTGCTGAAAGACTGGTATTTCGCATGTTCAATGAATGCGTTGCCTGCCTGCGAGAATCGGTCGTGGAAGATGCCGACCTGCTGGATGCCGGCATTATCTTTGGTACCGGTTTCGCACCCTTCCGGGGCGGCCCCATGCACTACATCAAATCCCAGGGGGTCAGTGATATGCAGCATAAGCTGGAAAACCTGCAACAGCAACATGGCGAACAATTCACAACCGACAAGGGCTGGAATGCCCTGAGCTAATCTTATGAGCAGACACGCAAACCGACAAACCGATATTATCGACCTGCAGCATGGACGCACTTTCGCTGAACAATTCAACGAACGGGTACGCCGCAGCCCGGACAAACGTGCCTTAAGCCAGTTCAATGCGCAAAGCGGACAATGGGAACACAAAAGCTGGCGACAACTGTCGAATGCGGTAGCGCTGTGGCGCAGTGGTATGCACCGCGAAGGCTTGCGCCACGGTGACCGTATCGCCATCATGCTAAAAAACTCGGTTGAATGGGTGCTGTTTGATCAGGCCGCGCATTCACTGGGGCTGGTGGTGGTACCCGTTTACACCAATGATCGGGCAGAAAATATCGGCTATATCCTGCAGGATGCCGGGGTAAAGTTATTTCTTATTGGCGACAACGAACAATGGCACGCTCTGCAGGAAATCCAGGATCAACTGGCCGGCATAAAACGCATCCTGTGCCTGGAAAAACCGGATGCCATGGGCCTGGAACCCACCATCAAACAACTGTCAGCCTGGCTACCCGATGAAGCGGATGATATTCCACTGCACCCGGCCGACCCGGATGATCTGGCCACCATTGTTTACACCTCCGGCACCACCGGCCGTTCCAAAGGCGTGTGCCTGAGCCACACGAATATTCTGTATAACGTCACCCAGGGATTGAAAGACCTGAGCGTTTACCCGGATGACGTGTTTCTATCCTTCCTGCCCCTGTCGCACACGCTGGAACGTACAGTCGGCTATTACGTGATGGTTGCCACCGGCGCTTCCACCGTGTACGCGCGTTCCATTCCGCAACTGGCGGAAGACCTGCAAACCCATAAGCCCACCATGCTGGTTTCTGTGCAGCGTATTTACGAGCGTGTTTACGGCAAAATAAAAGACACCCTGCAACACGCGCCGGCTATTCGCCAGAAGCTGTTCACACTGGCGGTGGAAGTCGGCTGGCATGCCTTTGAACACCGCCAGGGACGTGCCGCCTGGAGTCCCCGCCTGCTGCTGTATCCGTTACTGGATAAACTGGTGGGAGCCAAGATTCGTGAGAAAATGGGCGGTCGCATGCACATGTCGGTATGCGGTGGCGCACCCTTGTCCCGTGAAGTGGCCAAAACCTTTCTGGCCATGGGTATTCCGGTCACTCAGGGCTATGGTCTGACCGAAACCAGCCCCATCGTCACGGCCAACCGTGAAGAAGACAACATACCCGCCAGTGTCGGCCTGCCCTTACAGGGTATAGAAATCCGTATTGGTGATCATGACGAACTGCTGACACGCAGTAAAAGCGTTATGCTGGGCTACTGGAACCGTCCTGAAGCCACTGCGGAAATCATCGATGAAGATGGCTGGCTGCATACCGGCGACAAAGCCCGACTTGATCAACAGGGACACGTTTATATTACCGGCCGTCTGAAAGATATACTGGTGCTGTCCAACGGTGAAAAAGTACCTCCCACCGATATGGAAGGCGCGATTGAACTGGATGCTCTGTTTGAACAGGCGCTGGTCATTGGAGACAACAAGCCCTATCTGGCGGCTCTGATTGTACTGAACCCGGTCGCCGAAAAAGAACTGCTGGCTGAAACCGGCTTAAACAGCGGCAATAATGAAGCCCTGCTGGAGCTGATAACAAAACGTATTGCCACACAACTGCACGCCTTCCCCGGCTACGCGCAAATCCGCTCTGTGCGCATCTGCGATAGCGCCTGGTGCATTGAAAATGGCCTGCTCACGCCCACACTGAAACTGCGCCGCCAGCGTGTTATCGACCAATACGCGGATTTGGTGGAAGAACTGTATTCCGGCCACTGAACAGAAAGGCTACCCGGTTCGCAGCATAATGAGCAGGTAACGGCCCGAATCGCTCATTAATGTTCGTACTGTCTGGCCTGTTTCTCGGCCTTGTCCGCACCAGCCTGATCGCCACTATTGCGTCTGGCCAATGAAATCAGTAACCAGTTATCCCGTTTCAGGTTACTGTCATTTTGCGCCAGCGCATTGGATTTTCCGGCTAAATCACCGGCCTGCTGAAACTGCCCCTGTTCCAGGCGCAAATGTGCCAGCCGATTCCACAAGCGTGCGTTTTTGGGTTCGATACGCAAAGCCCGTTCCAGGGTTGAAACAGCACCGCTTATATTGCCGCTGCGAGCCTGCTCTTCCGATTTTGCCTGCAAAGACAAAACCGCCTGTTGAGTATGACTTTGCGGCTGTTCTGCTGTAGCCAGCTGTGTTTTTATTTCAGCTTCAGGGGGCGGCGCATAGGCAACCCGCTGCTGTGCGGGTGCCACATTTTTAATTTCTTCACTAACCATCCTGTGCTCAGTCACGGCCGTAGTGGTTGGAGATGCTGTCTTTGCAGCCGTCTGTGCTGTTGATGATGAAGGCTGATGCCTGTCAATAATGGGAGCCGGCTCTCCGGGGCGTTGCCCCATACGACCGCAGGCACCCAGCAAGCTTGAAATCAATAGCAGCATGATCAATCTTGTTACCATTCGAACACTTCCTCCATAAATCCTTTCGTGGCTGTCTCTGTTGTTTCCTGTTCGGCGCAGGATGCGCTTGTTTTCGGCTCAGAGCCACGAATAAACGGCATTAATTGCGCATTTTCGCAATGCTCGGCCGATAACAAACCGGTACTCCGGTCTATCCACACAAAATGAATACCCTCGGGGGGCGTCAGTGCCAGCGGCAACAGCTTGATGCGCTGCATCATATCACCCCAGACCTGCATGGCGCCGCTACTGCCGGTTAATCCGGTCGGACTGTTATCGTCTTTGCCCACCCACACAACCCCTACCCGGGCACCCGTGAAGCCGGCAAACCAGCTGTCTCGCAGTTTATTGGTAGTACCTGTTTTACCGGCGGGCTTATACGCACCGGTATCCAGTAAACGGCTTAATGAACGCCCGGTTCCCTGGCTGACCACCCCTTGCAGCATCCGGTTGACCAGATAAATGCTGCCTGCCGGAGCCGCTTTCTGCACCGTCAGCGAGTAGCGCTGCAAAGGCTTGCCATCACTGGACATTACTTCGGTAATGGCACGCAAGGGTGAACGATAGCCTTCCGCCGCCAGAGCCTGATACATTTGCGCCACTTCCAGTGGTGACAAATCCAGACTGCCGAGTAACAGGGCGGGCGTCTCGCTCATTGGACGCTGTACGCCAAAATCACGCAAACGTTGTACTACGGCCGGCAAACCGATGGCCATACCCAAATGCACCGTAGCCAGATTATAAGAATGCTCCAAAGCCGTATGCAACATCACCCAGCCATGCGCCTTGCGGCCATAATTTCGTGGCTGCCAGATTTTTCCGTTCGCGCCCTTGATGCGTACTGCCTTGTCTTCCAGCAAAGTGGCCAGCGTGTAATCGGCAGAATGAGTGAGCGCTTCCAGATAGACAAAAGGTTTCACCAGAGAACCGACCGGTCGAACCGCATCCAGTGCGCGATTAAAACCGGCTACCTCGGGATTTCGGTCACCCACCACTGCCAGTACTTCAGCATTATCTCTGGATAGCACAACAGCCGCTGCCTGTAGCGAATTTTTTTTCAATTTGCGTTGACGTTCCAGTTGTGCCAGTTTGCTGCTGACCGACTGCTCCGTCTGTTCCTGTACCCAGGGATCCAGGGTGGTGAAAATACGCAATCCTTCCGAAGATAAATCCTGCGGGCTGTAATCACGCTGCAACTGGCGTCTTAACAAAGCCATAAAAGCGCTCACGGCATGCTGTTTTCTGTGACTGCGCATATTCAGATCCAGACCGCGTTTTTTTGCTTTTGCAGCCTGTTGTTGAGTAAGCAGCCCGGCTTCCAGAAACTCATCAATAACCAGATTGCGCCGTTTGAGTGCGCGCTCTTTATGTCTGGCCGGGTTGAAATAAGAGGGCCCTTTTACCAGGCCGATAAGCAATGCAATCTGATGTGTACCCAAGCCGGATAAAGGCTTGCCGAAATAATATTCACTGCCCAGAGCAAAGCCGTGAATGGCGCGCTTGCCCTGTTGCCCCAGATAAATTTCATTGGCGTAGGCTTCCAGAATATCGTTTTTTGAATAATGATATTCAAGCAGCAAAGCCATCAGGGCTTCATTGATTTTACGTTTTAATGAGCGTTCCGGTGTGAGATAAAAATTCTTCACCAGTTGTTGCGTCAGGGTACTGCCGCCCTGCACCATCTGACCGGCTCGCAAGTCACTCCATAAAGCGCGTGCAATACCTTTGGGATCCACACCATGATGCTGGCGAAAACGCTGATCTTCGACTTTAATCAGACCTTCACGTAATAATTCCGGCAAATCTTTATACTGCAATAGCAGCCGGTCTTCATGATGGCTGGGATAGATACGACCAATTAAAGGCGCTTGCAGACGAATGATGCTTACATCAGAATCATCCCGGCTGTTTTTCAGTGAAGCCACCCGCCCGGATGAGATACGCACTTCCAGATTCATGGGTTCCTGCGCTCCGTCCCAAAAATCAAAACGGCGGGTATGAATCAGAAAACGGCCTTTGTAATAACTGAATGTGCCACTTTTGGCCGGATATTTGACCGCCACATAAGACAAACGCTGCAGCTCGGCACGCAGTTGCGCAATATCCAGATCCGCTCCGGGAAATATTTCCAGAGGCCGCCCATAGACCCGCGCGGGTAAAGCCCAGCGTTTACCCGCAAATTTTTCGGTAACAATCCGGTTCAGATAAAACAGATAGCCTGAAAACAACATCAGGCCAATAACAAACCCCCAGGCCAGCAGCTTGCGCAGCGGTTTTCCGGCAGATTTTTTCTGCCTTGTTGACGCGCGTTTTTTAGCGGCTTTTTTTGTCGGCCTTTTTTTTCCGGCAGATTTTTTCTGTGTTTTCTTTTTGCTGCGGTTACGCACAGTTTTTTTCTTGCTGGTTTTCTTTCGCGGTGGCATGGCAATCAGAAATATCGGTCAGAGGACGGGAAACAGATTTTTTAAGCGGCAAAGCTCTTCAGATAGCCTTCAAAATCCGACAGGGACATGGGGCGTCCCAAATAATAGCCTTGTACAATATCACAGGCCTGACTGCGCAGGAAATTCAGTTGCGCAGTAGTTTCCACGCCTTCCGCCACCACCAGCATATTCAGTTTATGTGCCAGCGTAATGACCGAAGCCACCAGCGCGGCATGTTCCCTGTTATCCACCACACCTTCAACAAAGCCGCGATCAATCTTGAGTGTGTCCAGCGGCAGTTTGTAAAGATAGGACAGGGATGAGTAGCCGGTTCCAAAATCATCAATGGCAAAGCCTACCCCGTCCTCACGCAGTTCATTCATTATATCCAGTACCTTGTCTTCACTGAACAAGGCGGTACTCTCGGTAATTTCCAGTTCCAGAGAGCTACCCGGCAAGCCTGTTTCGCGCAAGGTATGACGAATAAATTCCACCAGGCCCGTGTCACGAAACTGTAAAGAGGATAAATTAACCGCAACACGCAAATGTCTGAAACCCTGTTTTTCCAGCAGGCAGGTATCGGTGCAGGCTTTTTGTAATACCCAGCGCCCGAGGTGCTCAATCAAGCCGGCATCTTCCACCAGTGGAATAAATTCATCCGGGTGTAAAGTGCCGTACTGCGGATGATTCCAGCGCAGCAGCGCCTCCATGCCTATCAAATTTTTATCGCTAATATTCTGTTGTGGCTGGTAAACCACTTCAAACTGTTGCTGTTCAATACCCTGCTGAATACCCGCTTGCAGCTTCATACGCCGTAACGCATAGGCATTCATACTTTCGGTAAACAACTGGTAGCCTCCGGCACCGCTTTCTCGCAGGCGTTGCATGGCGCTTTCCGCATTTTTCAATAACTCTACGGTGGTCAGACCGTCATCCGGAAACAGAGCAATACCAATATTGGCGCCCAATTTCATATTCTGGTTATCCAGTGCCACCAGTTTGGCCAGTTCTGTCGAAATGTTTTGCGCCAGTTGTGTTGCCACCTCAATATGCTCACCCAACATGCGCACGAAGATGAATTCATCTGCACCCAGTCTGGCCAGGGTATCTTCTTCCCGGCACAGATCACTTAATCGTGTAGCGATTTCCAGCAGCACCTTGTCACCGGATTCATGCCCCAAAGACTCATTGATGTGGTGAAAGCCACGCAGGTTGATGTTCAAAACCGCAACCTTGCTGTTCACCAGCGCTGCCTGACGAATGGTTAATGTCAGACGATCCAGCAGCAGTGGTTTATTCGGCAGGCCGGTAAGATGATCGTGGTAGGCCAGATAATCAATACGCTGTTCCGCTGAACGCCGTTCACTGATGTCGCGTACTACCATCTGATGAATCGCCTGACCATCCAGCATTAACTGGTTCAATCTTACTTCTGTGGGTAAAACCCGGTTATTCCACTGTTTAAAATCAAACTCAAAACGCGTACTTTCTCCTTCACTGGCGCGGTGAAACTGTTCACCGATCATGGCCCGACTATAACTGCCATCTTCCTGATGTTCCGGCAAAATAGCATCCAGATGCAGACCGGCTTCACGCCCGCTGTCCAGACCAAACAAAGCAATGGCCGCCGGATTGCACTCACTAAGGCGCATATTGTTCCACAACAGAACCGCATCCATACTGCCATCAAAAAGGGCTTTGAAGCGGCGTTGCTGATACTCCACTTCGCTCGCTTGCAGCAGGGTACGGCCGGCCACCATCCAGGCAATCAAACCACCCAATAGCAGAACAGTCGCTCCAAGAAAGAATGTAATCCAGAAAACCAGGTCATTGGTGCGCTGCATCTGATGCGCTGTTTGCGCACTTTTCAGTCGTACCTGCTGATAGAATTGATATAGATGGTCCAGTACCTGTTGCTGACCGGGACGCGCTTTCTGCAACAAAAACTCACGCGCCGCTTCATAGCCCTGCTGCCGCAGTATGCTCAGGGTTCGATTCTGCAAGGGCTGATTGGCCAGGGTCAGTTGATGCAGCTGGGTTTTTTCAGTGACATCCAGTCCCGATTGCAGCAGACGTTCACGCGCACTCAGATAGTCTGATGCGGCCTGATTATACTGCTCCCATTCTTCCTCAATATCGAAAGGATCATCCATCAGGGAAATCATGAACAGACTGTAGCGGCGTTGCTGAACCGCATTCAACATGGTTTGCAGATTGACCGTTTTCTGCTCTACCCGCTCAACGATATGCTGTAAGTCATTATCCATAGCCGACATGCGGAATAATCCCACAGCCACCACGCAGGCGGTCAGAATCAGCAAGGCGCCAAATCCCAGATACAGCCTGCGCTGCATATGACGGGAACCTGAAGAAAAACTGCCCTTTCCTTCCACCATAAAAAACTCTCCACCTCTATCGCCACACTACTCCCGATTTTCCCCCGGCTCAAATGATTTTTTCGTCGCTTTCCTGCTATGATCAGCCGTATGAAAGCCGCAGCCCATCTACTGGAAAAATTAATCGCTATTGTCGGCCACAAGCATGTACTCAGCCGTGATGAAGAGCTCATTCCTTACGAATGTGACGGCTTGTCAGCCTACCGGGTCAAACCCATGCTGGTGGTACTACCCGCCGATAGCGAACAGGTACAGGCGGTGGTGCGTTGTTGTCACCAGTATCAAACACCTATCGTTGCCCGGGGTGCGGGAACCGGTCTTTCCGGGGGCGCGCTGCCACTGCAAAATGGTGTGTTGCTCAGTCTGGCGCGCCTGAATCAAATTCTGCAAATCGATGTTGTGAATACCCGTGCCAGAGTGCAGCCCGGGGTACGCAATCTGGCTGTCAGCGAAGCCGCCCGTCCGCACGGGCTGTATTATGCGCCTGACCCATCCTCGCAAATTGCCTGCAGCATCGGCGGCAATGTGGCTGAAAATGCCGGCGGTGTGCATTGCCTTAAATACGGTTTAACCGTTAATAACCTGCTGGCACTGAAAGTCATTACTGTGGATGGCGAGCTGCTTGAATTGGGCGGCGGCGCGCTGGACAGTGCCGGGCTGGATTTATTGTCGTTAATGACCGGCTCGGAAGGCATGCTCGGCATCGTGGTGGAAATTACCCTGCGGCTGCTGCCATTACCGCAACAAACACGCACTCTGATGGCCAGCTTCGAACAACTGCAGCAGGCCGGCAACGCGGTTGCCGACATTATCGCCAGCGGCATCATTCCGGCCGGACTGGAAATTATGGACCGTCTTTCCATACAAGCAGCTGAAGATTTTATTCATGCCGGTTATCCGACCGATGCGGCCGCCATACTATTGTGTGACCTGGATGGCACAGCCGCAGATGTGGAAACCGATTACCGCCAACTGATGCAGACCCTGCAAAACAGCGGCTCCAGTGAAATTCGCCAGGCGCACAGCGGCGAAGAACGACAACGAATGTGGGCCGGTCGCAAAGCGGCCTTCCCCGCAGTGGGACGCATTTCGCCCGATTATTATTGTATGGACGGCACGATTCCACGCAAATATCTGGGAGAAATCCTGCAGCATATCGACAGCCTGTCGCAGCACTACAAACTGCGGGTCGCCAATGTGTTTCATGCCGGTGACGGCAATCTGCATCCGTTGATACTTTACGATGCCAATCAGCCCGGCGAACTGCAACACGCCGAAGAATTCGGTGGCAAAATTCTGGAGCTTTGCGTGCGTTACGGCGGCAGCATCACCGGCGAACATGGCGTCGGCATGGAAAAAATAAACCAGATGTGTGTGCAATTCAGCAGTGACGAATTGAATTGCTTCCATGAATTGAAATCGGCTTTTGACCCGGACGGTCTGTTGAACCCCGGCAAGGCCATTCCTACCCTTGTCCGCTGTGCCGAATTTGGCGCCATGCATGTGCATAACGGACAGTTAGCGCATCCCGAGCTGGAACGCTTTTAATGACCACCGAAGATCCGGCCTCGGCCCTGCAGGAGCAAATCCGCTACGCGGCCAAACATCGGCAAAGCCTGCAAATTGTCGGCAACCACAGCAAACAGCATCTGGGGCGGCACAGCCAGGGCGAGATACTCAGTAGCAACCGTCTGAACGGTATAGTGGCTTATGACCCATCGGAACTGGTCATCAGCGTGCGTGCCGGTACAGCGGTCAGCGTAATTCAGGAAACCCTGAAAAAAAACTGCCAGACACTGCCTTTTGACCCGCCTTGTTTCAATGGCCGTGATGCCAGCATAGGGGGCGCGGTAGCCGCCGGTCTGGCCGGCCCCTCCCGTCCCTGGAACGGCGCGGTGCGTGACAGTCTGCTGGGTATCCGGCTTGTAGACGGACAGGCACGGCACATGCGTTTTGGTGGCCAGGTAATGAAAAACGTGGCCGGTTATGATATTTCACGCCTCATGGCGGGTGCCTGGGGTACCCTGGGATTGCTCACCGAAGTCAGCCTGAAACTGCTGCCCCGAGCACCAGCTGAACTGACCCTGAGGCACGAATGCGATGCCACACAAGCATTGCAAACCATGCGAAAACTGGCGCTCAAACCCTATCGCCAGAGCGGAGCCTGCTGGATGCAGGGGCAATTGCGACTGCGTTTCTCTGCTCATCCCGACAGTCTGCAACAGATCAGGCAGCAAATCGGCGGAGAAAGCGAAGAGTCCTCTTTCTGGTCAGACCTGCGTGATCACAAGCTGGATTTTTTCAACAGCCGGGAACCCTTGTGGCGATTATCGGTCCGGCCTGATGCCGACATTCAACAGCAAACACAAATTATCGACTGGGCGGGGGCGCAACGCTGGCTGATTTCAACGCAAGCGGCTGACAAGCTGCGGGAACTGGCTGAAAAATATTCAGGACATGCCATACTGTTTGCTAATGGTGATCGAAATTCAGCCGTTTTTCAGCCGCTGGATAAAGTATCCGCCAGGCTTCAGCAGCGGCTGAAACATACTTTTGATCCTGATGGCATTTTCAACCCGGGGCGCATGTACAGCGATTGCTAAAACTGACTGAAAAAATGCTTATTATCAGCTTGTTCCTGCTGCCTATGCAGGCCGGGGCCTTTTTTTGTTTCAATTTTGCCTTCGGCAACCGCTCTCATCACCGGCCTGCCTACCGGCCTTACTTTCCAGCCGCGCGCCCGTATCAATACTACCCGCCACCAGCGGCTTACCAGCCTTATATTCAGCCAGTGTCAGCACCGTTACCGGAAACGCAACCGGATTCAATTTACCGGCCACTGAAAGCACCTCAGCCGGATATGCAACAGCCTTAGGCACTATGATGACTCATTGTGCAGTAATACAGCGCAGCTGAGACATGTACAGACTGTTCCGTTACGCGCCGGATTATCAACTGGTCAGCTGGCTGTTTCTCAGACTGCTGGCACTGGTTTATCTGGCCGCTTTTTATTCTTTATCGGTACAAATTGAAGGCCTTGCCGGGCCTCAGGGCATCTTGCCGTTTCAGTCTGTGCTGGATGCCAGCTGGCAACAATACGGCTGGTCATCCCTGTGGCGCCTGCCCAATCTGTTATGGATTTATGCGGGTGATGGCGCTTTGTTTGCACTGGCCATCAGCGGTTGTATTTTTGCCGTGCTGCTGTTTTTTGCCATCCGCCAGCGATTTGCACTAATCTCATTATTTGTCTGTTATCTGTCGCTGTATCACGCCGGGCAGGTTTTTACCAATTTCCAGTGGGATTATCTGCTCATGGAAACCGGCTTTCTGGCCATTTTTCTTGTCAACGGCCCCAATCATCTGTTGATCTTTCTGTTTCACTGGTTGTTGTTCCGGCTGCGCTTTCTATCCGGTTTATCCAAATGGTTCAGTGGCGACCCCTCCTGGGCCCATTTCACCGCTCTTGACTATTATTTTGAAACCCAGCCATTGCCGCATATCGGTGCCTGGTACGCGCAGCAACTGCCGCAATGGCTATTGCACGCAGGCGTGGGGGTGACATTTTTTGCTGAACTCATCGTGCCACTGTTTATTTTTTTGCCGCGCCGTTTTCGTATCTTTGCGGCTTTGTTCACCATTGCATTACAACTGCTGATTATCGCTACCAGCAATCACAATTTTATCAATCTACTCACCATAGTGCTGTGCCTTTTCCTGCTGGACGACCGTTTTCTTATGCGCCTGTTTCCCCGGCACATGCAACACCGGCGCACCGATAACCGTGATCTGCAACATTCAAGCGGCGCTTTTGCGGTGCAGGCAGATGCCAGCTGGAAATTAAAATTGTTCGCATTGCTCATTATGCTGAGCAGCATCAGCCTGTCTTACCGCATGATCAGCGGCCAACCTTTGCCACAACCGTTTCAGAATATGACGGCTGTTATGCACAGCTTCGGCCTGGGTAATGTTTATCATGTATTTCCCACCATGCAGACCGAACGCATGGAACTGCAAATTGAAGGCAGTCAGGATGGCAAGCATTGGCAAGCCTATGTGTTTCGCTACAAACCCGGACCGGTAGAACGTATGCCCGCCTTTATTGTGCCGCATCAGCCCCGGCTGGACTGGATGATGTGGTTTGTGCCTACAAAAAATCCGCAGGTCAGTTTCTGGTTGGAACCCTTCCTGCTGGGGCTTTGGCATAATCAGCAAGCGATAACCGGTTTACTGGAAAAAAACCCCTTTGCCGCCAAAGCTCCCCCGTTACCTCAGGGTTTCAGCCTATCATTACCATTTCACCAATCAGCAGCAACAACAGCAAACGGGTAACTGGTGGACACGCGAATATCTGGGAGAGTTTTCCCGGGTAGCGCCGCGTCGTCCCTGATTGTTTATTCCTCATTCAGTTGCCGGATAATCGGACAGCCCTCTTCCGAACTCCGGCACAGATTCACCAGCAGGGTCAGCTCGTTACGCAGGCTTTGCATGGTCTGTATATGGGTTTCTATCTGCGCCAGTTTCTGCCAGGTAAGCTCGCGTATCTCGTTACGCACATGCTGGGGATCATCACGCATTTCCAGCAGGCGGGCGATTTCCTGCAACGAGAAATTCATTGCCTTGCTGCGCTGAATAAAACGCAGACGCGATATATCCCGGTCATCATACATACGGATACCGGCCGCGCTTCGGGAAACATTCACCAGTAATTTAATTTTTTCGTAATAACGCAGGGTATCCGCGCTCAGGCCGGTCATTTTTTCCACTTCACCGATGCGATATCCCTTCCCTGCTGTGGATGAATGGCGCATAAAATTAATCCTGAGAAGCACGCAGATGTTGCTGCAAGGTCTGTCGCAGCTTTTGCGCAGAAGGCAAAGCGGTAAAGACCAGTTTTCCGTCTATGGCTATTGCCGGAGTCGCCAGAACTCCGCAGGCAACGGTGTAATCCAGTTCTTCCAGTATATTCACCTGTCGCCAGACAATATCCGTATCCGGCCAATCCGCCAAAATGGCTTCCAGGCTCTCAAGTGCCCGAGCGCACTGGCGACAACCCGGCGCACTGAATAATTCAAGCAGAATACTCATGCCTGAGCATTCTACAAAATGTTGTTTGTGCGCATCAAAAATGCACCCGTGTGCTGAATAAAAAACGCGTATCGTCCGGGCCATTCAAATCCCGCACAACAGCGCCTTCCATAACCCATCTGCGGGTGATGTATTGCAATCCTGCTGTGGCCTGATGCACCATACTGTCACCTCGTTGCCAGCGTCCGCCCAATTCCAGGTCAATATCCCACTCGTTGCCAACCCCCCAGCCTTCATGCTGTGCCGGTGACAAGCGATATTGCCAGGCGATATCGTAACGTGCCCGGTCTTCTATAATACCGCGCCCCTCAATCCACAGGGCATCCAGATCCCACTCATGCCGTTGCCGATAAAAAGTGGCTACAGCACCGGCCTGAAGCCGCACATCACGTTCTTTATCAGTCGGCAACACCAGCCCACCCAGCAAACCCAGGCGGCTGGTGCCCTGCAGATCATCCACCTGCCAGACAATATGCCGGTAAAGCAGACTGACATCACCCAGACGATCACCGTCACCGGATGACAGGCGATAAGGCAGTCCCATAAAGAGGGCCTGCTTGCCACTGATGCCATAAGCGACATTGGCGGCCATTATATTGGTGTCGGTACTGGTATTCTGCTCATCAATCAGCCGCAGTACAGCACCCCCTTTTTCAATAGGCAAAGCCACGAAGGAACGAATGCCCATTGCCTGCGCAGCCATGCAAAACAGCAACGTAACTACTCAGCGTACTTTATCAAAAATTCCAGCTCACTGAGTAAATGCTGGCAATTGCCCTATAAATACCAACGCCAATGCTTCAG
>JAHXHF010000048.1 GCA_025656895.1 gamma proteobacterium symbiont of Bathyaustriella thionipta | reverse complement strand
TTTTTAAAGGCCTCAATTTTATCAAAAGTTGCTGTAAATAACAGGGTTATTTGCAATAATGGGGGTATCTAAGTTACGGATTCAGGTTTAATTTATCCAAACGGCGAAAATTAACTACATTCTTACGCCATTGGCGGTTACTGCTAGCCGGCAGATTCCCCGAGTAAACTCCCGCCTCATCAAGCGAACGGGTAACCAGAGTCATACCGGTTACCTGTACGTGATCGGCTGTTTTCAAATGCCCTGCAAAACCTACGCCGCCAGCCAGCAAACAATAGTCACCAATGCGTGTAGAACCGGAAATTCCGGTAAAAGCAGCGGCGGCTGTATGCTTGCCAATATGCACGTTATGCCCGACCTGAATCAGGTTATCCAGTTTAACACCCTCTTCTATCACGGTTTCATTCAGGCTACCCCGGTCAATTGTGGTATTAGCCCCGACTTCAACATCATTACCAATAACAACACGTCCTACTTGCGGGATTTTAACCCAATGGCCGTTATCATTGGCCAGGCCGAATCCATCACTGCCAATCACCGCACCAGGATGAATGATACAGCGATCACCCAATACCGTGTCATCACACAAAGTGACCCGTGCTTTAAGACAGCTTTCAGGCCCGATACGGCAATTCGCACCAATCACACAAGCCGCTGCTATGGAAACGCCTGCGCCAATGACGCTGTTCGAACCAATTACCACTGCCGGGCCGATAAAGGCGCTTGCATCTATTTCTGCTGTGTCATCAATTATGGCAGAAGAATGAATACCTGCTTTAATCTCCGCATCAGGATTGAGCAGCCGTGATGCGCGCGCAAAAACCAGATAGGGATTTTCCGCGATCAAAACATTGTTTTTTACCAGATCCGCATAACGCCTTTCTACAATAACAGCCGAAGCCTGCGTGCTGGAAAGAAATTTGCGATAGCGGCTATTAGAAAGGAAGGAAAGCGCTCCCTGCCCTGCTTCCTGCAAAGTGTTGACGTGGCTAATATCAACCTGTCCATCACCCCGCAGCTCAACATTGAGCTGCGCAGCCATATCCTGCAGTCGCATTAAAAACCTTTTACTTGTTCGATTTAAAATCCCGTTCCAGGCGCTTAATCACTTTGTTGGTAATATCGACATTACTACTGTAATAAACCACACCTGCGGTCAGTATCAGATCGTAACCTTCCGCCTTGCCTACCTGCTGAATGACTTCACGAACTTCACGCTGCAATTTTTCACGTGCATCGGCACGCTTGATATTGAATTCGTCACGATGCTCTTCCAAAGCCGATTTCAGTTTGTGGCTGCGTTTACGAATATCACGTTCCAGACGCTCGCGCTCGCTTTTACTCATGGTCAGGCCATCACGTTCAAGCTTTTTTTCCAGTTTTTGTAATTGCTTCTGGCTTGCGGTCAACTCGTTATCACGACGCTTGAAGTCAGATTCCAGAGACTTTTGTAATTTCTGATACTGCGGTGATTCCAGTACAACCTTATCGCCATCCACATAAGCGATACGTGATCCCTGAGCCATAACAACACTGGCCGAGAATAATAAGCCAACGGCCAGAAATAGATTAATTACCTGTTTTTTCATCTTTTACGCTCCTGCTAATAAACTTGAAATCTGTAAGTTTCAGTCAGCCTGAAATAGCCTGGTTCCGATTCCTGAAATTAAAATCAGAGTACCCTTTTACTGAATACTTGTACATTAGAGTGACTGACCGAAACTGAACTGGAAGTTTTGAATTTCGTCATCAGCCTTATCATTCAACGGCAAAGCCGCGCTAACGGTCAATGCTCCAAATGGAGAAAGCCAGGTTGCGCCAACACCGGCTGAATATCTTATTTCTTCCACACTGAAGCTTTCGTCTTCATCGAAAACATTACCAAAATCCAGAAAACTGGCAATGCGAACACTGTCTTTAAATTTATCAACCGGTGATGGCATGACCAGTTCAGCACGGCCAATCAAGCGCATATTGCCACCTTTGGCATCACCATTCTCATCCAGTGGCCCCAGACTGTTATCTTTGAAACCACGCAATGATTTTACACCACCGGCAAAATAGTTTTTATAGGGCGGTAAAATTTTGGTATCACCATAACCGTCACCATAGGCAATATCACCCCGCAACCCCAGAGTCCATTGACGAATCAGATTAAAATAACGCTGATGCAAGTAACTTAAGCGATAATAAGTCTGATCACTTCCGGGTACGGTGGTTTCAACAGATAACCGCTGCACCGCACCACGGGTAGGGAAAATGGAACGATTGCGTGAATCCTGTGACCAGTTGGCGCTCATGCGAAAATCCAGGTAGGTGTCATCACCCTGGTCCTTGATGAAATCCTTGATATATTGTGGAGAGTCGGAACTGGTGACAAGTTCGGTTCTTTCAAAATCAAAGTTTAATCCGAAACGGTCAAACTCATTGATGGGAATACCAAAATTCATTCCCGCGCGGGCCACATTGGTGCGGTAATTCGAGATGGAGGTTGTATCGGTATTGGTGGTTCGATACAAAATATTAAAACCGCGACTGACACCGTTAATGGTGTAATAAGGGTTGGTGTAACCAAACTGATAAAGGGTATTCACTTCACTGGTATTTACCGCAAAACTGATAGTTTTACCGGTTCCCAGGAAGTTGTTCTGGTTAACGCTGGCGTTTAACAGCAAACCCTGTGACTGGGAAAAACCCACACCCGCCAGCAGACTGCCGGCCGGTTTTTCCTTCACCTTGATTTCAATATCAACCTGGTCGGTAGAGCCGGCCACTGCGGGGGTTTCAACATTGACTTCATCAAAATATCCCAGCCGGCGCAAACGGTCACGGGAACGATTCAGCTGTTTGGTAGAAAACCAGCCTGATTCCATCTGACGCAACTCACGGCGCAACACTTCATCACGGGTTCGGGTATTGCCTTCCATATTAACCCTGCGCACATAAGTCCGTTTGCCGGGATCAACAAAAAAAGTAACATCAACCGTTTTGTTCTCTTCATCAATTTCAGGAATACTGTTGACGTTGGCAAAAGCATAGCCGTTATCACCCAGCAGATCATTGATTGCTTCAGATGACTCGGTGGCCTGCTTGCGTGAAAAAGGCGTGTTACGGCGAACTTTTACCAGCGGAAAAAGCTCTTCTTTATCCAGCTTCAGGTCGCCCGCCAGTTTGACATCACTGACGGTGAAAATCTCACCTTCATGCAGATTGATGGTGATATAAATATCCTGTTTATCCGGCGTAATGGATACCTGGGTGGAATCAATCTTGAAATTAATATAACCACGATTCAGGTAATAAGAACGAATTTTTTCCAGATCACCGGCCAGTTTCTGGCGGGAATACTGGTCATTTTTGGTAAAGAATGATATCCAGTTAGTGGTACCCAGCTGAAATTCGGATAATAAATCACCTTCATCAAATGCGTTATTACCGACAATATTGATTTGCTTGATACGGGCCGCTTTACCTTCCACGATTTTAATATCAATGGCTACCCGGTTACGTTCCAGCGGTGTCACTGTGGATTTAATTTGTACCGCGTATTTACCCAATGAAAAGTATTGTCGCCGCAGTTCCTGCTGAATGCGATCCAGGATGGATGGATTGTAAACCCGGCCCGTTGCCAGCCCGATATCCTTCAGTGCCTGCAATAATTGTTCAGATTCCAGATCCTTGTTACCTTCGATGTTGATCTGGCCAATGGCCGATCGTTCGGTAACAATCACCACCAGAACATCCGCTTCCCGTTCCAGGCGCACATCCTTGAAAAAACCGGACTTGTACAGGGATCGAATGATTTCCGGCGTTTCCGATGAATCAATCTGATCGCCAATTTCAACCGGCAAATAATTAAACACCGTACCCGCCGAGATACGCTTCAGACCATCTACACGAATGTCTTTAATGGTAAAACTGTCCGCCAGCGACAACTGGGGCAGCAAGAGTCCCAGCAGAGCGATAAAAATGAGCGTAAATCGTGACAAAACGTTCAGATCCCTGAGTGACTAGGAGGCCATAAGATTATGGATGAAACTGCTGCGAGAGCATGAGAGCGATCCTGTTTCCAACGTATTTTCGTTACATAGGGCCACTATGCAGCTCAAATACGCGGAAAATTGACCTCGCTCTGCCACTCCCTCGCTACGATCACCCATAAGCTGACAGCCTCCCGAAAATATAAAGTGCGTCAGTATATTTGATTTTCATGACTTGTGCTGCCCGAACTTGAAAATTTATTTTAATGGTAGAGTCCGGATTCGGGACATCAGCCATAAATCCTGCCGGCAGCTGACGCAGCGGCATTTTTCCAACCCGGGCACTACTCGAAAAGCCGCCCGATATCAACATAAAACGCCACTGTCATGAGCGTTACCAGCAGTGCAATCCCTATTTTCTGACCGAACAGTTCCGCATCTTCGGATAAAGGTTTGCCGCGAATGGCTTCAATCGCAAAAAACAGTAAATGACCGCCATCCAGGATGGGTAAAGGAAACAGATTGATAATACCCAGGCTGATACTGACAATCGCCAGAAAACCGAGGAAATGAATCGCGCCCATATTGGCTGAAGCACCCGCATATTTGGCAATGGAAATAGGCCCGCTCAAATGCTGTATAGAGGCCTTGCCGGTCAGCATGCGTCCCATCATGCGCAGCGTCATCCAGGACACCTCGCCGGTTTTCCGAAAAGCGGCGGCCAGTGCCGGCAACGCATCCATGGAATAAAAACGCACAAAATCACTTCGATCCGGGCGTTGTGGCCCCACACCCAGATAGCCGACGGTCTTGCCCTTTTCAGACTTTCCGCCCAGCAGCGCATGTAAATTCTGCACATGTCCATCACGCTGAATCTGTAAGGCAATCTCAAGATTCGGATATTTCTGGATTTCATGCACAAATGTGCGCCAGTCCGCCACCGACACCTCATTGACCGCAAGTACAAGGTCACCGCTCTGCAAACCGGCTTTTTGTGCGGCCTGCCCTTCTACAACCTCGCCCAGCAAGGGTTTGATAACCGGCAGGAATGGCTCTATGCCCAGGCCTTCCAGTAGCCTGGCGTTATCAACCGAGCGGCTGATCAGTGCCTTATCCAACTTCAGGTAGCCGGTACCACCCTGTTTGGAATGCACATTGATACTGACTTCGCCGGCTTCATCATCAGCCGCGGCCAGCAAGGCAAACAGTGTGGCTTCCCAGGTAGGCACATCACGCCCGTTAATGGATATGATTTCATCTTCGCTATGAAAACCGGCTATGGCGGCGGCCGATTCTGCCTGCACCTCACCCACGATGGGGCGAAAACCATCCTGACCTATCCAGAAGACCGCCCAATAGGCCAGCACCGCAAACAGCAGATTGGCAACCGGACCGGCCGCGACTATGGCTGAACGAACCCACAAAGATTGATTATTGAAAGCCAGATGACGTTCTTTTTCATCCACCTCGGCTTCACGTTCATCCAGCATTTTGACATAGCCACCCAGCGGAATGGCGGCGATGACATATTCAACTCCGTCACGCTTGCCGGTCCATTTAATCAGCGCCTTGCCAAAACCGATCGAGTATCGCAACACCTTGACACCCAAACGTTTTGCCACCCAGAAATGTCCATATTCATGCAAGGCAATCAATATGCCCAATGCAGAAATAAAAGCTAAGGGATAAAACAGAAAATCAGGCATTCGTCATTTTCTCCACAAATTGAGCGGCCAGCGCGCGCGCCTGCCTATCCACCGACATTAATTCATCAATACTGCCAGCCGGCGGGGGCTGTAAGTGATTCAGAACCTGCTCGATAACCACCGCAATATCAGTAAAACCCAGACGCCGCTCAAGAAAAGCCGCCACTGCGATTTCATTGGCTGCATTCAACAACGCGGGCGCCACACCCCCGGCGGCGGCCGCCTCATAAGCCAGACGTATGGCCGGAAAGCGCTGCCTGTCCGGCGCTTCGAACTGCAGTTGCGCAACCTCGAACAGATTCAAGGCCGCAACACCCGCATGCATACGTTCAGGCCAGGCCATTGCATAAGCAATGGGAGTACGCATATCCGGATTGCCCATTTGCGCCAGCACCGAGCCATCCACATAACTTACCATGGAATGCACAATGCTTTGTGGATGCACCACAATCTGAATATCATCCACCTTACAATCAAACAGCCAGCTGGCTTCAATCACTTCCAGCCCTTTGTTCATCATGGTGGCTGAATCAACCGAAATCTTGCGTCCCATATCCCAGTTAGGATGAGCGCAGGCCTGTTCAGGCGTAATCGCGGCCATATCAGCCAGCGGAGTCTGCCGGAAAGGCCCGCCTGATGCGGTCAGCAGAATTTGTTGTACGGATTGCCGCGCCTCAGGCGTTTGCGGCATGCACTGAAAAATAGCATTGTGCTCACTGTCTATGGGCAGCAATTCAGCCGCATGCTCTCGCACCGCATCCATGAATAATGGCCCGCCTATCACCAGCGCTTCCTTGTTTGCCAGTAGAATGCGCTTGCCTGCCCGGGCCGCAGCCAGTGCCGGTTGCAAGCCCGCTGCACCGACAATGGCAGCCATAACCATGTCGCAACGTTCATCAGACGCGACACGCTGCAGACCTTCTGTACCGGCCAGTACCTGTATTTGCGGTAATTCTTCTGCCAGTATTTTCTGCAGTTGCAACGCGCTGTTACTGTCGGCCATGACCGCGTAATGTGGACAGAAACGCCGGCATTGTTCAGCCAGTGCTGCCACCCCGGTATTAGCCGTTAACGCGAAAACTTCAAAACGGTCTGCGTGACGGCTGATCACATCCAGGGTACTGACACCGATAGAACCGGTGGAACCCAGAATGGTCATACGTTTCACGACAATAATCCGCTGAACCAGGCGCCACTGACAAAAAATGGCAAAGCTGCTGTGGCGCTGTCAATACGATCCAGAATACCCCCGTGCCCGGGAAGAATACGGCCGCTGTCTTTTTTTCCGGCACGCCTTTTCAGCAGACTTTCAAACAGGTCACCGGCAACCGAGACGGTTGCACTGAGCAATGACAGTGCCACGAAAACAATCAGAGCTTTATCCGTATACCTGAATAAAAAACCACAAATCAGGCTATAAACAGCCACTGCCAGCAAAGCTCCCCACAGACCTTCGCGGGTTTTACCCGGACTGACCAGCGCAGCCAGTTTATTACGCCCGAAAGCACGACCGGAAAAATAGGCGGCAATATCCGCCACCCAGATCAATGACAAAACATAAAGCAGCAGTAGCGGACTGGATTTGTGCAGCAACAGCATGGCAATCCAGGCAGCAGGTAAAATCAGCAAAGCACTGGCCGCAGCGGGGTAAGATACCCCCTTGAATGGAGTAATGGGTTTTTGCCAACCCAGCAATACAACAAAAAGCGCCATCCAGCCGAAACTGATGACCAGCAGCAGCCAGACAATGGCCGGCTGTATGAGTGGCCATTTCCACAATGCCGCCATCAAAGCGCTTAGCATAACAAGCAGCCATATACGCCCGGTAATAGCCTTTATGCCGCTAAGAGCCGCCCATTCCAGACCGGCTATCAGAATAACGGCGGCCATCAGCAAAGCGAATTCAGGGCTTGGCAGATAGAATAATGCCAATAAAAATAATGGGGCAAGAATGACCGCGGTCAGTATTCTTTGTTTCAACATGGATAAGAATTCATTGCATGAATCATTGACTAAGCCGTTGTTTTACCAAAACGTCTGCTACGCATGGCGAACTCGTTCAAAGCCTTTATATAGGCACTTTGATCAAAATCAGGCCACAAAATATCCGTAAAATAAAGTTCTGTATAAGCGGCCTGCCACAGAATAAAGTTGCTGATTCGTTGTTCTCCGCCGGTACGGATAAACAGATCAGGGTCCGGGCAGTCAGAAAATGACAAACAGTCACTGACTTTTTGTTCATCCACTTCATCGGCTTGCAGACTTCCGGCGGCTACCTGCTGGCAAAGCTGACGTGCTGCCTGCATCATATCCCAACGACCACCGTAGTTGGCTGCAATCATCAATAACAGGCCGTTATTTTGCGCGGTAGCCTGTTCTGCCTGTGTAATCTGTTTTTGCAGACGTTCACTGAAAGCGGTGCGATCACCGATGACACGCAGACGAACATTGTTTTTACACAGGCGTTTTACTTCACGTTTCAGCGCGCTGATGAACAAATCCATCAACAGACTGACTTCGGTTTTAGGTCGGCGCCAGTTTTCGCTACTGAAAGCAAACAGGGTCAGAACCTGAACACCGGCCAGTACCGACTGTTCCACCACCGAACGCACCGAGGCTACGCCCGCTTTATGTCCCATGTGGCGGGGCTGACCGCGTTTTTTGGCCCAGCGTCCATTGCCATCCATCACAATGGCAACATGATGCGGGCGGGGGCTATCAGCAGATGAGACAGACATGCAAATTATCCGGCAGGCTTACACAGAAGCCACTTCAGAGAAGCGGCTAACCAACAAATCAGAAAAACTGGCAATCAGACTTCCATCAAGTCCGCTTCTTTTTCTGTCAGCATTTCTTCAACCTGATGGACATGCTGATCGGTCAGTTTCTGAATAACTTCCTGACCACGATGCTCATCATCTTCCGAAATCATTTTTTCCTTGACCAGATCTTTTAAATCATTATTGGCATCACGACGAATATTACGAATGGCGACGCGCGCGGCTTCAGCCTCGCCACGCACTACTTTAATCAAATCGCGGCGGCGTTCTTCGGTCAGTGGTGGCATGGGAACCCGTATAACCGTACCGGCAGTAGAGGGATTCAAACCCAGGTCTGAATTCATAATGGCTTTTTCAACCGCCTTCACCATCGGCTGTTCCCAGGGTGTTATCACCAGGGTGCGGGAATCTTCCACCGACACATTGGCGACCTGCTGCAAAGGTGTTTGTGCACCGTAATATTCAACCGTCAGATGATCCAGCAGGCTGGGATGAGCCCGCCCGGTACGTACCTTGGTCAGTTCTCCGGCCAGAGAACCCAGCGTTTTATCCATACGTGTGGCCGCATCTGTTTTAATATCATCAATCATGATTATGCTTCTCCATTGGTCAGCAAGGTTCCGACCGCCTCGCCCAGCAGCAGTCGTTTCAACGCACCGGGTTCATTTACGTTCATCACTCTCAGCGGCATATTGTGATCACGACACAAAACCACGGCTGTAGCATCCATTACCTGTAAATTCCGGCCAATGACCTGGTTGTATTCAAGCTGTGTGTAAAACTCCGCATCTGCATGTTTCATCGGATCTTTGGAATACACACCATTCACCTTGGTCGCTTTAATCATGAAATCAGCTTCAATTTCAATCGCACGTAAGGCGGCCGCTGAATCGGTGGTAAAAAACGGGTTGCCGGTTCCGGCCGCAAAAATGCAGATACGGCCTCTTTCCAGATGGCGGATAGCGCGTCGTCGAATATAATCTTCGCACACCTGATTGATTTTCAGTGCCGACATCACCCGCACCTGACAGCCGATTTTTTCCAGCGCGTCCTGCATGGCCAGAGCGTTCATCACGGTGGCCAGCATGCCCATCTGATCACCGGTCACGCGATCCAGTCCACCCTGAGCCAGGCCGGCTCCACGAAAGATATTGCCGCCACCAATTACCAGGCCAACCTGCACGCCCATGTCCAGCAGTTCCCTGACATCTTCAGCACTGCTGCGAATTACCTGCGGATCAATACCGAAGGGCTCATCACCCATCAGGGCTTCTCCACTCAGTTTTAATAATATGCGTTGGTAAACCGGTTTTTTTATGCTCATGCTATTATCAGGCCCAAAATTCACAGACTGTTTACAAAAAAAAGCACCGGCCTGAAGCCGGTGCCAGTCGATCAGGCTTTAGCGCTAGCCGCCTGCGCAGCCACTTCATCCGCAAAATTTTCCTGCTTTTTCTCAATGCCCTCACCCAGTTCATAACGCACGAAGCGTTTTACCTGAGCATTGCTCTGGGCCAGCAGTTTTTCAATGGTCATATCCGGGTCTTTAACAAAACTCTGTCCCAGCAAGGTAATTTCGGAAAGAAACTTCCGCACCTGGCCATCAACAATTTTATCTACAATATTTTCCGGCTTGCCACTTTCAATGGCGCGGGTGCGGAATATGTCACGCTCTTTATCAACCATGGCGCTGTCCACCTGATCAGCAGATATGCAGACAGGGTTACTGGCTGCGATGTGCATGGCCACATCCTTGTTCAGGTCATCATTACCGGCTTCAATCTCAACCAGTGCGCCGATACGCCCACCGTGCAGATAGCGACCGACACCGACAATGTTTTCAAAACGCACAAAGCGACGTACATTCATGTTCTCGCCAATCTTGGAGATCAGGGCTTCACGAGCTTCATTAACGGTGGTGTCTTCACCGGCATGCAAAGGCATGGCCAGCAGAGCCTCAACATCGGCCACATCGGTTTCCAGTACCCGTTTGGCAACCGCGTCAACAAAAGATTTGAAATTGTCATCTTTGGCAACAAAATCTGTTTCACAGTTCACTTCCAGTATGACAGCAGTAGAGCCGTCTTCACTGACTTCACTGACCACCAGACCTTCCGCAGCCACACGACCGGCTTTTTTGGCCGCTTTAGCCTGACCGGATTTGCGCATATTTTCAATAGCGGCTTCAACATCACCATCGGTTTCCACCAATGCCTTTTTGCATTCCATCATGCCCGAACCTGTTCGTTCGCGTAATTCTTTGACCAGCGCAGCAGTAATCGCCATTGCAGATCGCTCCTCGTATAAAAAAAATTGGAAAAAACCGGGCTTATGCAGACGGTGCGCGGGCACTGCCTGCACAGCCCGGATCGTGCTTATTCGCTGGCAGCAGCAGGCTCATCTTCTTCGGTAGCCGCAACGCTCAGGGCAGCCGCAGTGCGACCTTCCAGAACAGCGCGTGCAGCACCTTGAACATAGAGCTGAATGGCCCGAATCGCATCATCATTACCGGGAATGACATAATCAATGTCAGCCGGGTCATTGTTGGTATCAACCACACCAATTACCGGAATACCCAGTTTTTTGGCTTCAGCCACGGCAATATCTTCATAGCCGGTATCGATAATAAACAAGGCATCCGGCAGGCCGCCCATATCCTTGATACCACCCAGGCTGCGATCCAGCTTGGCTATTTCACGAACCATACCCAGGGCTTCTTTCTTATTGAATTTCTGTCCCAGGGTGCCATCTTCTTCCATCTTTTCCAGCTCTTTAAGACGCTTGATGGATTGTTTGATGCTTTTATAGTTGGTTAACATGCCACCCAACCAGCGATGGTTGACGAAAGGCATGCCACAACGTTCGGCTTCTTCGCGTAACACTTTCTGTGCGGCACGCTTGGTGCCCACAAACAGAATACGACCGCCGTCTGCGGCCAGTTTACCGATGAAATTCATAGCATCGTTATACAACGGCAGACTGCTTTCCAGATTGATAATGTGAATCTTGTTACGATGACCGAAAATGTATTCGCCCATCTTGGGATTCCAATAACGGGTCTGGTGTCCGAAATGAACACCCGCTTCTAGCATTTGGCGCATGGATATATCGCCCATAAAATTTCTCCAAAAAGTAAGGGTTAAGCCTCCGCGTGTCCCATGAAACGACCTCTGACCCGAAGGTTGGAAGCACCCCATCTCAAATGTGACGACACGCGTGTGAATTAAGCAAAAATGCGCGACTGTTAAACCCGCATTTTTACTGCGGTAACCATCAATTGCAGTTACCGGGCGCGTTTTATACCATAGACAGCCTTTTCAGACAATGATGCGCTTTTGCATCGGCGTATAATATTCCGGGAGCAGCATGAATAACGTAAGCATAAAAACGGCCGATGAAATTGAAAAAATGCGTATTGCCGGGCGCCTGGCGGCCGATGTGCTGGACATGATTGAGCCTTACGTCAAACCGGGCATCAGTACCAATGAGCTGGACAGGATCTGTCACGACTATATTGTTGAAGAACAGCAGGCCATTCCCGCACCGCTGAATTACCGGGGTTTTCCCAAATCCATCTGTACTTCTGTCAATCATCAGGTCTGCCACGGTATTCCGGGCGATAAAATACTCAAAAAAGGCGATGCCATCAATATAGACATCACCGTAATCAAGGATGAATTTCACGGCGACACCAGTAAAATGTTTTTTGCCGGAGAGCCCGGCATTCTGGTCAAACGTCTTGCCGAGGTTGCGCATAAGGCCATGTGGGCCGGCATTGATCTGGTGAAACCGGGAGTGCAACTGGGAGATATCGGCCACAGCATCCAGCAATTGGTGGAACAGCAGCATTTTTCGGTAGTACGTGAGTATTGCGGCCACGGCATCGGCCGTAAATTTCATGAAGACCCGCAGGTGCTGCATTACGGTCAGGCTCACACCGGCATGGTTTTGCAGGCCGGCATGACGTTCACCATAGAACCTATGGTGAATGCGGGTAAACGCCAGGTCAAACTGCTGCCGGATAACTGGACAGTGGTCACCAAAGACCGCAAGCCTTCCGCGCAATGGGAACACACCATTCTGGTCACGCCCGAGGGTCACGAAGTACTCACCCTGCGCGCTGAAGAACGGCAGCAGGCCGAATGAACAACAGCACTGATTCAATTGCAGACTACCGCCGCCAGCTGGCCGATAACCTGGCTGCCAGTATCGAAGCATTCAACCATGATCATGATGCCGCCCCCCTGGTACGCTCACGCGTGGCCCTGGTGGATTCACTGTTGCATCAGGCCTGGCAGCAGTTCATACCGGCTCACAGCAAAGCCAGTCTGATTGCGGCCGGTGGTTATGGTCGTACCGAACTGCTACCCGGCTCGGATATTGACCTGCTCATCCTGTGGCAGGATGAAAATGACCACTTGCTGCAGCAGGCTCTGGAGTCATTGCTGACCTTTTTATGGGATATTGGCCTGCAGGTCGGTCATAGTGTACGCACCCTGCAGCAATGCCGGGAGGAAGCCGAAAACGACATCACCGTGGTCACCAACCTGATGGAAACCCGCCTGCTGGCCGGTGATTCAATCTTATTCGAAAAAATGCTGGAAATAACCGGCCCTGACAATATCTGGCCCTGCGACCGGTTTTTTGCCGCCAAGCTGAAAGAACAGGCCGCCCGCCATGCGCGTTATGACGACACCATCAGCACACTGGAACCCAATATAAAAGAATCCCCCGGTGGACTGCGTGACCTGCACATGATCGGCTGGGTAGCCAAGCGTTATTTTGGTGCGGCTCAGCTTAGTGAACTGGTAACACACCGCTTTATTACCCGGTCTGAATACAATAGCCTGTTACAGGCACAGAACCTGCTGTGGAATATTCGTTTCGCGCTGCACACAGTAACCGGCAAACAGGAAGACCGTCTGCTGTTTGAACATCAGCGCACACTGGCCGTGCAGTTTGGCTACCAGCAGGATGAACATAATCTGGCCGTCGAACAGTTCATGCGTGCCTATTATAAAAACGCGCTGCTCATCAACCGTCTTAACGGCATGCTGCTGCAACTGTTTGAAGAAGCCATTCTGGCACGCAGCCAGCAGCAGGAAATTATTGATATCGATGAAGATTTCCAAAGCGTAAATGGCTTTATCAGCGCGCCAGACAGCCATCTGTTCAGCAACAACCCGCTGGCATTGCTGCGCCTGTTCAAGGTAATGGAGTCACATCCCGAAATAAAAGGCGTGCGCGCGGAAACGGTACGACTGATACGCAACAACCGTCATCGTATCGACTCCGATTTTCGCCAGCGAGCCGATGCCCGTCAGTTGTTCATGCAGATTTTCAGACAGGCCAACGGTCAGGGGCTGACGCACGCCCTGCGGCGCATGAACCAGTTCGGTATTCTGGCCGCCTATCTGCCCGCATTCGCCAACATTGTCGGACGCATGCAATATGATTTATTTCACCGCTACACGGTGGATGTGCATACCTTGTTTGTGGTACGTAATCTGCGCCGTTTCGTGGTGCCTGAACACTTTGATGAATTCCCGCTGTGCAGTGACATTATTCAACAGCTGGATAAACCGGAATTACTTTATCTGGCCGGATTATTTCACGACATTGCCAAAGGGCGTGGTGGTGATCATTCCACCCTGGGCGAGCAGGATGCGATTGATTTCGGTATAGCGCATGGCCTGCCTGAAGCTGACTATCATCTGATTGGCTGGCTGGTACGCGAACATCTCAATATGTCCATGACCGCGCAACAAAAAGACATCGCCGACCCGGTTGTCATCCAGGCTTTCGCGCAAAAAGTCGGTGATCAGCGCCATCTGGATTATCTTTACCTGCTCACGGTAGCAGATGCCCGCGCCACCAATCCAAAGCGCTGGAATTCCTGGAAAGACAGCCTGCTCAAGGCGCTGTATCAGGCCACTTCCAAAATGCTGGCCATGAATAATGATGATCAGGCACACACCGACAGCCAACTGGCAGAAACACACCGCAAAGCGGCCCGCCTGTTGGAAAACAGCTCACTCCAGCCATCCGACATCTCTGCTTTCTGGCTAACCCTGTCGGAGGATTATTTTCTTTATTCTCAGCCCGAGCGCATCGCCTGGCACACCGAAACCATTCTGCAAGCCAATCTGCAGGGAGTGATCAGTATTCGCCATCTGGCCGCATCCGGTGTCAGCGAGATTTTGCAATTCACCAGCGATCAGCCCGGACTCTTCTGCAAATCGGCCACTGTGCTGGATCAACTGAGACTGGCCATTGTTGAAGCCCGTCTGCTGGTTACCGACCAGAATTTTGCCTTGAACAGTTACACCGTATTGGACCCGGAGGGTCTTTTACAAGGCATACAGGCGAAAGAAGTCATCGAAAAACTCAATCATATCGAGCAAGTTGATTTGCAGGCTTATCAAAGTATCCAGCGGCGTATTCCGCGTCAACTGCAACAGTTTCAATCCAATACCCGGATTTCATTCGAACAGGATCCCGCCTGCAGCAGCACCCTGCTGGTAATAAAAACAGCCGATCGCCCCGGCCTGCTGGCGCATATCGGACGTATTCTGCTGGATTGCAACACCCTCATACAAAATGCCAGCATCAGCACCATTGGTGCAGAAGTGGAAGACAGCTTCCAGATTGTCACGCACAAGGGTGACAAACTGCCTGCTGATGGTGAAACCATGAACTGCATACGGGATCATCTCATGCAGGAAATCTCCAACAAGTAACTATTCAAGGGTATATCTATTCTAAGACCGGCTTTTCTTTCTTGTATTCAGCCGCTCCTTTGCTATGATGTACAAATGGAGAACAAAAAGAAAACAACAGTCCGGTTTCCGGCACGGCAGAAGCCTCTGCTGCCAAGCGGGAGATTCGTATGAAAGTGACAGCATGTTCACAGCGACCCGGTTATTCCAGTCTCGCCCTGGCCATTTTTTCCAGCCGTGTTTCTGCCGGTTTTCCCAGCCCGGCCGATGATTATACGGAAGACAGTATTGATCTGAACAAACATCTGATCAAGCGGCCTGCGGCCACATTTTTTGCACGCGCCAGTGGTGATTCACTGATAGAGATCGGTATCAGGGACGGTGACCTGTTAATTATTGACCGCTCATTACAGCCGCGCCAGAATGATGTGGTGATTGTTGCGCTGAATGGCGAACTAACCTGTAAAAGGCTGGATTTGCATGGCCGGAAACTTATGCCGGCCAATCCCCGCTACGCCCCCATCGCCATAAATGATGATATGGACTTACTGATAGAAGGCGTGGTGACTCATTCAATACGCTATCATCATGAGCGCCCCGCCTGAGCGCAGCAATTCTCGTTTTACATTGCAAGTCCAAGCAATGATATGCTCAAATCACTTCTTCTCAGCCAGAGATCCGGGGCGCAGAAATTCTCGAAGCGAATCGTAACCTGTTTCATGAGCAGCTTAGCCGGACAGGCTTGCAAATAGTGGAATCTTGCAATCAATGATTAAAAAACAAAGTAGAAAGAGCATCCATGGCCGTTTATTCAGTATTTTCTGTGTGTGGCTGGCTTTATCATCAATGGCACAGGCTGTTGAGTCGCCGGCAGCATGGGCACAACAACATTTAAGCGGCTTGAAAGCTTATTATCATGAGTTTCACGCACATCCGGAACTGTCTTTTCAGGAAACAGGAACCTCTGCGCGACTGGCGGCCGCATGGAAAAGTTGTGGTTATCAGATAAGCACCGGCCTGGGCAGTGATGGTGTATCCGCCGGCAAAGGTATTGTCGGTTTGTTGCACAATGGTTCCGGTCCGGTGGTTATGATGCGTGCCGACATGGATGCGTTGCCTATTGCAGAGCAAACCGGACTGCCGTTTGCTTCCAAAGTCCAGACACTGGATCCGGACGGCATTGAAGTACCGGTAATGCACGCCTGTGGTCATGATGCGCATATGGTCAGCATCATTGGCACAGCCTGTTATCTGGCTGCCAACCGCTCTCTGTGGAAAGGCACCATCATGCTGGTCGGGCAGCCGGCCGAGGAAACCGGTTCAGGAGCCAGAGCTCTGCTGGAGGATGGTTTATTTGAACGCTTCCCGCGCCCGAATTATGCCCTGGGTCTGCATGTATCACCGGTATTAGCTGCCGGCAAGGTGGCTTATCGGGCCGGATACACTATGGCCAATGTCGATAGTGTCAATATAACACTCTATGGCCGCGGCGGACATGGGGCCTACCCGCATGCCACCATTGATCCAGTGGTTGAGGCTGCCGAGTTGATTATGTCATTGCAAACGATCGTCAGCCGCATGGTTGACCCGGTGGAACCTGCCGTGGTCACGGTCGGTGCCATTCATGCCGGCACCAAAAATAATGTTATTGGTGATAGCGCCAAACTGAAACTGACGGTACGCACCTTTTCCGCCGAGGTACGAAAACAGGTACTGGCAGCCATAGAACGCAAAGCCAGAGCAGTCGCCATGGGAGCCGGAGCGCCCGAGCCACTGGTCACTATAGCGATGGGAACGCCCTCTTTATTCAATGATTTACAGCTTTCTGCGCGCATGAGACCGGTACTTAAACAGCAACTGGGCGCAGAAAACGTTGAGATTTTAGCGCCCACCATGGGCGGGGATGACTTCAGCCGATACGGCTGGGAAGGTGTACCCAGTCTGATGTACTGGCTGGGTGCGGTTAAACAGGAGCGTCTGGATGCTTATGCAGCTGCGGGAGAAACGCCACCATCATTACATTCAGCCTCATTCTACCCGGATGAGGATGAAACACTAAAGACAGGCGTTGTACTGCTGTCATCTTCCATTCTGGAATTATTGAAGCCATGAAAACAACGGCTATAGCATTTTATGGGGCTTCATGACTTACGACTTTGATTCAGTACAGACACTGGCCATTGCCATTCTGGTACTTTACATGGGCATGCTGGTAATTCGCCATGTCGGTTTTCTACGCAACAATGATATTCCCATTCCTGTAGTAGGTGGCTTGTTGTTTGCCATTTTTACCGGCCTGGCCTATTCACAATTCGATCTCAAGCTGCATTTCGACATGGCACTGAAAGAGCCGATGATGCTGGCTTTTTTTGCCAGTATCGGCCTCGGTGCTGATATGCGCCTGCTGGCACGTGGCGGGCCAAAACTGCTGTGGTTCGCTGTAATCTGTTTTGCTTATCTGATATTGCAGGATGGCATTGGCCTGATGACAGCCATCAGCCTGGATATGCATCCACTGGTAGGATTGCTCAGTGGTTCTATTACACTGTCCGGCGGGCACGGTACAGGGGCAGCCTGGGCCGAACGTTTTGCTGACAGTGCCAATCTGGCCGGAGCTATGGAACTGGCCATGGCCTGCGCCACCTTCGGCTTGATTCTTGGCGGGCTGATTGGTGGGCCAGTGGCCGGGCGACTGATCAGAAAACACCGCTTACAGCCACAAACAAACAAACAAACCTCTGCAGCAGGATGAGGAAGCTTTGCCAGAAGAAGATGAAGACAGCATTAACAGTGATCATTTTTTACTGACCTTATTCTATATTGTGGTTTGTCTGATCAGCGGCAAAATGCTGGCAAGTGCATTTTCGGGATTAGCTTTCACCTTACCCACTTTTGTATGGGCTTTACTGGTGGGTGTAGTCATACGCAACAGCACTTTTTTTCATGCGCACATTCGGGTTCATGCAGCCTCTACCGATATGATCGGCAATTTATCTTTATCGCTTTTCCTGGCAATGGCGCTGATGTCGCTGCGCCTGTGGGAGTTATGGGATCTGGCCGGCCCCTTGCTGATTTTATTGGCTGTGCAGGTTATAGGCATTGTGGTTTTTGCGGGCATGGTTACCTTCCGTTTTATGGGAGGACATTACGAAGCAGCCGTTGTGGCCGGTGGACACTGTGGTTTTGGTCTGGGCGCCACGCCTACCGCGATCGCCAATATGAAAGCACTGACGCGACGCTTCGGCCCCGCTCCGGAAGCTTTTCTGGTGGTACCTTTGATGGGAGCATTCTTTATTGACCTGCTGAATGCTATCGTCATCCAGGGTTATCTGTCCTTACCTGTATTGGCTTACTGACATGATCCACAAACGCGCATGGCTATTTTTATTATTGATGACAGTCATCATGCTGTCTGCCTGCAAAAGCGGCCCGGATACTTCTGTACTTAAACAGGATCTTCAGTCACGCCTGGACAGTAAGTTTTCTGATGGTCTTTTTAAGGTTCAGAGTTTTACCCGCAAAGGCTCGGCTCCGGCACCCGGCAAAGATGAGGATATTTATATTTACTATGATGCCGAGCTGGAGTTTCAACGAAATTATAATCTGGCAGCCTGGCAAGGCCTGAATCTGGGAACACTGGCTGTCGTGCTAGGGGCGAAGCCGGCGGGTATCGAAGGTTATAAACAAAACAACCAGCAAGGTGATCTATTGACGGTTCGCGGCCGTTTAAGTTACAGCCAAAATACAGATGGCTGGAAAAATATAAACCTTGTCCCGCAGACAAAATTACAACAAGCTGCCGCTCCTGTAGCACTGAAAGGCCCTGGCTCACTGGCTGTACTGGAGTCGGTGCGGCGACTGCTGAAAAGAAACCCGCAGAGTAACGACCTGTCGCAGGATGGAATTATTCTTGAAGAACTGGAGCGTTCGTTACAACGCATTGATCTGCGCCTTGCACGGCGGGACGGAAAGCTGCCCTTTGGTACCGGCTGGAAAGATGGTACTTATAATCGTTTCGGCAAGGCCTTTTCATCCTACGCAATACAGCATGGTCTGCCGGTTTTTAATTTTTCTTCAGAAGGCAGTATAGACAATGGTCTGCAGTTACAGCAGGGTGAGCTGGATTTTGCCCTGCTGCAAAGCGATGTGGCGGAAGTGCTTTACAAAGGCTGGATAGATGCGGCTCAATTGCCTCTGCCTGATTTACGCTCCATGGCCAGCCTGTGGCCGGAAGCCTTGCACATTGTTACCCTGGCTGGGCGGAATATCCATCAATTCTCAGACTTGCAAAATAAACACCTGGCTATCGGCAGCCCCGGCTCAGGCACGCGCTATACAGCCCGCCGGGTTTGGCAGGCAGCCGGATATGACCGCCCGAGTATTGAACAAATTCGCAGCATGGGACTGCCGGCATCCATAGCCGCATTAGAGTCCGGTGACGTGGATGCGATTTTTGTGACAGGCGCAATCCCGGAACCCACTCTGCAGGCACTGGCACAACGCCGCAATGATGTGCGTCTGGTTCCCGTTGATGAAGCCATAATCAAAAAACTTTCCGGGCAATTTTTTTCTTACTACGGCACCTGGATACCGGCTAAAACCTACCAGGGGCAAGAAAAGCCCTATCGCACCCTGGGTTTTGCAGCACTGCTGGTTACCACCAAAAATGTCAGTGATGAGCATGTGGAAAAATTTCTGGACCTGGTGGTCAGTAGTGCCAATGAATTAACACATAAATTTTACCGCACCGGTTTTATCTCGACCGAAACCTCACGTCTGGGTATCTCTATTCCCCTGCATCCGGGGGCTGAACGATTCTACGAGAAGTTATCACAGCAACAAGACAGTGTTCAGCCAGCCAGGCAGGATTGATAGAGACAAGCTGAGTTACGCTGCTTCAGCGTAAAGCCGTTACCAGCAAACCTACAAGCACAAGAACCGAAACGGCTGCCAGTAACAGACTGACCACTTTCGTGATCCAAACCGGCATGGCATCAATGTCAAGGTGCGCCATGCGCACATGAATATGGCTGTAACGCCAGGATGCCTGTAAAAAAGAGGCAACCGCCAGCAGAATCAGCATGCCGGCCAGGCTTAGCAGCATCCATAAGGGCATGATTTCACGCATAAATTTGACCACGCCCAGGCCGGAAGCCAGTGCGGCCAGACCGGTTCTAAGCCAGGCCTGGTAGGTTCGTTCATTGGCCAGAATAGTCCGATCCAGCGCCAGAGTGTTCCTGTCCGGTTCAGACTCCGGCATATAGGCTCCTGTGAAACAATGCCGGGCAAAGACAGTGGCCCGATCTTTAATAACGATGATGATAGCCGCAGTCAGACAGTCGCGCAAAGTCGGCCCCGGCGCGGCTCAGCCAGCCTGTGTAGCATGAAAGTTCAGATCTCAATAAACTCCAGACCATTGCCATCAGGATCGCGACAAAACAGAGCTTTTCGACCCGAACGGCTGCGCGTAAAAGCCACTTTTGCGTCCCGCAGGCATTGTTCAATATCGGCCAGTCGCCCCACCCTGAAAGCACTATGCCGATCGCGTCCGACATGATCGGGGCGGCCGTTCAAGGGATCAACATTCGGTACTTGCAGCAGATGGATTTGCTGTCCGGCAACTTGCAGCCAGGCACCGGCAAAGCCAAGCTCAGGCCGTTCCGCTGTCTGCATACCCAGCACACCGCAATAAAAAGCCAGTGCCCGTCGGGTATCGCTGACCACCAGACTGATATGATGAATGCTATAGTCCATGTTTACGCCTCGCTTTCGGTAGATTGCCAACTGGCTGCCATACCAGCGGCTACCACCAGAAAACCACCCAGCCATTCCTGCAACATCATGCGTTCATCGGTCAACAGAGCCGCAGATACGGCACCCACGACCAGCTCGAATAATAAAATAACCGCCGACTGCCTGACCGCAAGATGTGTGACGCCATATTGTAAAGCCAATGTGCCCAGCATGATAAACACCATACCTGTGGCTGCCGCTCCACTCCAGACGGATAGCGCTAAATGTGGCACGGGCTCCCCGCTCAATAATAAACACAAGCCGACTACCAGCAATACGCCCAGCCAGCTCAACAGTGTTTTGGCTTCAATGGAGGCGGTTTGTAATTGACGTGTAGCCACATTGGCCAGGGCGAAGGTGAAGCCGGCTGACAGCGCCAGCCAGTCGGCCGTATCCCGTGGCACAGGCAAGCCTCCTTCCAATGGCCACAGCATGACAAAACAACCGTAAGCGCCAAAGAATCAGCCCTCTTAACCCCATTTCAGAATAATACTTCCTTCATGTTCCAGGGAAGCAATGCCTCGACCTTTTCT
>JAHXHF010000219.1 GCA_025656895.1 gamma proteobacterium symbiont of Bathyaustriella thionipta | reverse complement strand
CCATTTTCTTTCTCCCATCAAGTTGATAGGAGTATTATCCTACAGGTGGTGGCTCAGTAGCTGAGCCTTAGGGGTAATCAGGAAATCTTTTGATGCGCGGCTGTAGCGTGCCTGACGATCATTGAGGGTAATCTTGAAGTCTGTTTGATCCAGTTGTACCAGTACATCACCGGCTTTTACCTGTTGTCCCTCACGTACCAGTAGTTCGGCCACGGTACCGGGTACCCGAAAAGCCAGGTCAGCCTTGCGATTAGCCTCGACAGTGGCCGGGAAATTACGGAAATTGCCACCATTGGCATCCTCAATAATGAAAGTTTTAACCAGGCGACTGCTGACGGGCGCAGTTTCGGGTGCGGGTTTATCGCAGGCGCCTAACAGCATTGTGGCGCATAACAATAATAAGGGGTGCAAGTGAACAATTTTGTGCATGGTGAGGATTCCGTAAAACCAGACTTAATCGAGCATCCTACCGCAGACCGGGATTTGAAACAAAAAAGACCGGACCAGGGTCAGTGAGAGAGTATAAGTAGGCGTGAAAATATGCTAGGGTAACGCTCTTTTTCTGTAAATTTTATCCTGAATCCACCCTGAAGGCAGGGATTCAGATTTATGCTAAAGGAAAGCAGATATGGTGAAAAGGATGGTTATGCGAAATAGGACGGGGTTACGCCGCTGGAGTCTGATGAGCTTGTGTGCTTTCGTGAGCCTGTTTTTATCAACTTCTGCGATTGCATTGGCCGCACCTCTAAATGCGCCACAAGCCGTTATTCAGAAAACTTCAGATCGTATTCTGGATATTCTGAACAAGGATCGTGCGCATTTACATGAAGATCCGCAATATGTTTACCAGCTGGCCTATGATGTGATGGATTCCACTCTGGATTTTCGTCGTATGTGCGCGCTGGTGCTGGGTAAGAACTGGCGCAAAGCCACGCCGGAGCAGCGTGATCGTTTTGTCGAACAGTTCAAGCTTTTGCTGGTGCGTACTTATGCAACGGCTTTCAGTGACTTGCAACAGTGGGAACTGGATTTTATGCCCATGAGAGGTGGCGGGAACAACAAGCGCATGTGGATACATACCGAGGTTCACTATGCGAATAAAGAGCCGATCAAGGTCAGTTATCTGATGCGCAACTATGGCAACGAAGTATGGAAGGCCTACGATGTAAAAATAGAGGGCATCAGTCTGGTCACCAATTATCGTAACAGTTTTTCTCAGGAAGTGCGTAAAAACGGTCTGGATGGATTAATACAAAAAATGGCCAGGCGCAATCAGGAAAAGGCTGATGCTGACGCAGAAAGTCATGCAGCAGATCATGTGGCCGCTGCATCCGTTCAAACCAACTAAAGGGCATCTCAACTCTGGAGGTTCAACCAGTCTGTGGGCTTGAGATAGCGCTGGTATAATTCAGCTTCGGCTGAGCCGGGTTTGGCTTGCCAGTCGTAATGCCATTCCACCTTGGGTGGCAGTGACATCAGTATGGATTCGGTACGACCGCCGGATTGTAATCCAAACAGGGTGCCACGATCATAAACCAGATTGAACTCCACATAGCGACCTCTGCGATAGCGCTGAAAAGCCACTTCCCGTTGAGAAAAATAGTGGGCGAAGCGCCGTTCAACGATGGGTAAATAGGCCGGCAGATAGCTGTCACCGATACTGCGCATAAAAGCAAAACATTCTGCAAAAGGCCGCTCATTCAGATCATCGAAAAACAGTCCGCCTATGCCCCTGGGCTCCTGCCGGTGGGGTAGATAAAAATACCGGTCACACCATTCTTTGTAGCGCGGGTAAACATCTTTGCCAAAAGGGTCGCAAGCGGCTTTGGCGGTCTGGTGCCAGTGTTGGCAGTCCTCGTCAAAACCGTAATAAGGGGTCAGGTCGTAACCACCGCCAAACCACCAGATGGGGTCATGGCCCTCTTTTTCTGCCAGAAAAAAGCGCACATTGGCATGTGAAGTGGGTACATAGGGATTAAGCGGGTGAATGACCAGAGAAACTCCCAAAGCCTGAAAAGAACGCCCCGCCAGTTCCGGACGCTGTGCGGTCGCCGAGGCCGGTAAGCCCTTGCCATGTACATGTGAGAAATTAATGCCGGCTTTCTCGAAAATATTGCCACCTTCCAGTACACGGGAACGGCCACCCCCGCCCTGTTCTCTTTGCCAGCTGTCTTCACGGAAATCCAGGCGTGATTCGTGGTCGGCCAACTCGGTGCAAATATTGTCCTGAAGTTGCAGTAAATATTGTTTGATGGAATCTATGGATGCTTGCATGATATTTTATGCCCTGATGATTTGGCCACTGTGGCTGTCTATGATACGTGATGCGGTTGTACCGGTGGAAGTGCCGCGACCCGCTACATAGCAGCATAGCCGGTTTTTGAAATAATGACGCGCCTGCAAGGCATTGAAAGCGGCAGGTCGACCGGACGGGTTGGCGCTGGTGGATACGATAGGGCCACGCAGTGCATCGCATAACTGTCGGGCCAGCGGGTGCGAGCTAAAACGCAACGCCAGTTTGTTTTTTGGGCCTATCAGCCAGTAGGGTGTTTTGGCCGGGGCGGCCACCAGCCAGGTGCTGGGCGGGTCGCAGGGTTCGGCGGGAATCTGCTGCCGCCATTGCTCACTCTGCAGCAGTTGATCGATATGCTCCGCTTTACTGGCCAGAATGATGAGGCCTTTATGCGCAGGGCGGCGTTTCAGGCGTAACAGCTCACTGACGGCATTGACATTGAGTGCATCACAACCCAGTCCGTACAGTGTTTCTGTCGGGTAGCCTATGAGGCCGCCCTGCTTGAGGCAGGTCAGCGCCTTATATAAACGAGGTTCAAGGCTCAAAGAGCCAGGCGTCTCTGCAGATCATCATCTTTGGCGCGTACTTCATCACCACTGGCGGCACGTTCGGCTTTTACCCGCCGGCTTAGATCGGCATCGCTTAATGCTAACATCTGGGCGGCCAGATAAGCGGCATTTTTGGCTCCGGCCTTGCCGATGGCTACCGAGGCAACCGGTATGCCACCGGGCATTTGTACGGTTGATAACAGCGCATCCATACCCTGCAGCGGGCCGGCATCCATGGGGATGCCAATAACCGGTCTGGTGGTCAGTCCGGCAACCGTACCTGCCAGATGTGCGGCCAGTCCTGCGGCGGCAATAAATACCGCGCAGCCGCGTTCATCGGCCTCTTTCACATAAGCATGAGTGGTATCCGGCGTGCGGTGGGCAGAGGTTATTTTGACCTCGAACGGAACCTTTAACTTATCCAGAACATCAAGGGTGGATTCGATCACAGGTAAATCTGAATCTGAACCCATCAAAACGGCTACAAAGGCTGTCGACATGGCGATTACTCAATTTATAGGGAGCTGCGAAAAATACCTGAAGTAAAGTCCGGCTGCAAGAACTAACTTGAACAGTGATTCAGACCTCTTCCGTTTCCGCATCCACCGCATATTTGCATTCCTTTTGCGGACAAACAATCTGCGTGCCTTTGGATTTGGTTGTTTTTATGGTCAATATGGGCCAGCCACAGTCCGGGCAGGGACCTGCAACGGGTTCGTTCCACAATGCATAATCACATTTCGGATAGGTTGAGCAGGAATAAAATATTTTGCCCCGGCGTGATTTACGTTTCAGGATGCTGCCTTTTTTACACACCGGGCATTCGATACCGGTGTCCTGCGGTTTTTCCAACGGCTCCATGTGTTTGCACTTTGGATAAGCCGAGCAGCCGATAAATTTACCATAGCGACCGCTACGAATGAGTAGGTCACTACCACATTCAGGGCATTTCCGGTCTTCTACAATCTCGGGTTCATCACGCGCGTCTTCATTCAAATTACGCGTGTAGTTGCAATCCGGATAATTATTGCAGGCAATAAAATAACCGTGTTTGCCGAATTTTTTTAACAGTTCGCCCCCGCATTTGGGGCAGACTTCATCGCTGATGGGTTCAGGAGGAGGGAAGCGCTCGCCATCCTGCGCGCCATTTACCAGCTCAATGAAGGGTTTCCACATCTGTTCCAGCAGACTGAGCCAGGACATTTCGCCCCGCGAGACCGCATCCAGTTCATCTTCCAGTCCGGCGGTGTAGTTGTAATCAACGTAGTTATTGAAGAACCGGGTTAGATAATGGCTGACCACACGACCCACGTCAGTCGGTTGAAAGCGCTTTTTCTCCAGCGTGACATATTCACGGTTCTGCAGAGTCGAAATAATAGAAGCATAGGTCGAAGGGCGGCCGATACCGTATTCTTCCAGTGTTTTTACCAGGCTGGCTTCACCGTAACGGGGAGGTGGCTCAGTAAAATGCTGCTCACTGCGGATTTGATTGAGGGCAATGCAATCACCTTCCTTCATGGGAGGTAGTAGCTTATCTTTGTCATCCGTGCCTTTTTTGTCGTCACGGCCTTCCCTGTAAAGCTGCATAAAGCCGGGTTTGGCGATGATGGAGCCATTGGCGCGAAAACGATTGCCTTCACCGCAATCCAGTTCAACAGTAACGGTGTTGATGGTGGCGTGAATCATCTGGCAGGCTATGGTACGTTTCCAGATCAATTCGTACAGGCGTAACTGATCTTTGGTGAGATAAGACTTGATTTGATCCGGCTGACGCATGGCCGATGTCGGGCGGATGGCTTCATGCGCTTCCTGGGCATTTTTGGCTTTGGTTTTGAAAAAGCGTGGTTTGTCGGGCAGGTTATCCGCGCCGAATTTGCTGCTGATTAATTCCCTGATTTCATCCAGCGCTTCATTGGCCAGATTGACCGAGTCGGTACGCATGTAGGTGATCAGGCCGACTGCACCTTCGCCGGTATCAATACCTTCATACAGTTGTTGCGCAATGCGCATACTGCGCTGGGTGCCAAAGCCCAGTTTGCGTGAGGCTTCCTGCTGTAAGGTGGAGGTGGTGAAAGGTGCGGCCGGGTTGCGTTTACGTTGCCTTTTTTTAAGCTCGGCGACGCGCAGGCCTTCTTTACCGGCTTCACTGAGCAACTGCTGTGCGGCAGTGGCCTGTTTTTCATGGGTGATACTGAATTTTTCCAGATCTTCACCCTGTAATCGCACCAGTCGGGAAGAAAATGCTGTCTTATCGGCTTCAAGATCGGCTTCCAGTGTCCAGTATTCACGGGCTTTGAAGGCTTCAATTTCTTCTTCACGCTCAACAATCATGCGCAAGGCCGGGCTTTGAACGCGGCCGGCAGAAAGTCCCCGGCGAATTTTTTTCCACAACAGCGGTGACAGATTGAAACCCACCAGATAATCCAGCGCACGTCTGGCCTGCTGTGCGTTGACCAGGTTCATGGACAGCTCATGCGCTTCATCCATGGCGGTTTGCACCGCTTTTTTGGTAATTTCATGAAACACCACGCGTTTCATGGGGATGTCGCGAAAAGCTTTTTTGGCCTTCAGCAGTTCAGAAAGATGCCAGGCTATGGCTTCCCCCTCGCGATCCGGATCGGTTGCGAGATACAGGGTGTCCGATTTACGCAGGGCTTTTTCTATGTCTTTTACATGTCGCTGGTTTCTTTCAATAAGCTGGTAGCGCATATTGAAATTATTATCCGGCTCAACCGCGCCTTCTTTGGGAACCAGATCGCGCACATGGCCATAGGAAGCCAGTACCTCGAAACCCTTGCCGAGGTATTTCTTGATGGTTTTGGCTTTAGCCGGGGATTCAACAACAACCAGATTCATGTTCTTGGTCAGACTCCTAGTGGATTGATTGGGTGTTCACACGGTAAACCATGTCTTGCATGCGATTAAAGGCTTCATCATTATCGGGTTGATTCATCAGCACCAGCAGAATGATCCATTTGAGGTCATCCGCAAGCAGTGATTCGGGGCTGAGAGCCAGTGCGCGCTCGATGACCATTTCGCGGCAGGCATCATCGAGAATGCCGTTTTGTTGCAGGCTCATCAACAGACCACGGCATTCAATATCCAGTTGCTGCATTTCCTCGGTGCTGTAAATACGTGTGCTGTAGGATGGCCGGGTGTCGCTGGATGCGACATAAAAGGGATGGCAGGTCAGTTCATCCAGCCAGTTAAAGGCGCGTTTGATTTCAGACTCGTTGAAGCCGGCCATTTGCAGTTCATCACGGATCATATCCTGATCGGGTGACAGGGATTCGTTTTCACTGAACAGATAATTCTCGTACAGGTAGATCAGAATTTCGACCAGATTGTCGTGCATTGCATTCTCCAGAAAGACGGATAGCTTATCCTGAGCTTTGAGCGGAATTCAGCCTGGTTTTTTAACTCTTTGGTACAAGCCGCCGACCACAGATGATACATGACCATCCAGTTCAAGCAACAACAGCATGGAAGAAACTTCACCGGCAGGAAACTGGCAACGCTGAATCAGTTGATCAGCCGAGACCGGATCATAGCCCATGGCATCCAGTAATTGCTCATAATCGGCATCCATCTCAGTATTGCTATTATCGGCCTGTTGCGAACTTTTTTCCTGAGTAAAGTTATCCGCCTGAAAGCCAAGTAAAACCGCCATGTCCTGTATAATATCCTCAGCTGTTTCGACCAATTGTGCGCCTTGTTTGATGAGCAGGTGGCAACCCCGTGACAGCGGGTTATGAATGGAACCGGGCAGGGCAAAGACAGACCGGCCTTCCTCGGCGGCCAGCCTGGCAGTAATCAAGGAGCCGCTTTTTATGGCGGCTTCAACCACCAGTGTGCCAGCCGCAAGTCCGGCAATAATCCGGTTACGTTTGGGGAAATGGCCGGGTTTGGCGCTGACGCCCAGCGGAAACTCGGAAATAATCAGGCCGGCCTGTGAAATATCATGAGCCAGTTGTCGATGATCGGCCGGATAGACCCGGTCAAGACCGGTTCCCACCACAGCAATCGTTTTGCCACTTGCCTGTAAGGCACCCTGATGGGCGGCCGCGTCTATACCCCAGGCCATACCGCTGGTAATGACTAATCCTGCCTGGCTCAGAAAGCGGGCAAAATCTTTGCCTGTCTGACGCCCGGCCGGTGTCGGGTTGCGCGCACCTACAATAGCCAGTTGCGGCATTTGTAGCAGACTGATGTCACCATGTGCAAACAGTGCTGCGGGAGGGTCGCTGCTTTGTTTCAGTAGCGGAGGGTAGTAGGGGTGATTCAGCGTAATGAGGTGATTGCACGGCTGCGCAAGCCAGTCCAGGTCAGAGGCAAGTGGTTGTGCCGGAGCCGAACGTAGCGCGCTGATCTGTTTTACTTTCAAGCCGCTCTTCTGCAGTTGCGTATCACTGGCACTGAAAGTTTCGTTCATATCAGAAAAGTGCGAGGCCAGTTTGCATAAACTGCGGCTACCCAGCCCGGCTATGCGAATCAATCTCAGCCAGGTATGTGTGTCAGCGTTTGGCATAGTGCGATAAAAAAACAAATAAAAAACGCGCCCTGAGGCGCGTTATAAAGACTGGATTAGGCCAACCAAATTACCGGTAATGGGGCTATCTCATTCTGCGAGCAATACGTTCAACCTGATCCCCTACATGCAAGGCATGCTGGGCATACAAAACCAGCGCAAAACTGGATTTCTCGAATGTGCGGAATACGACCAGCACGCCGGCCAGTTCCAGCGGCAGTTGCACGCGAGTACGACCATTATCAATAACCTGGTCATAAACTTTGCCCTGGTCATGGTATATGCCCAGCAACATGCCGGGTTGCAGCCCTTCCCGATCACCAGCGCTGAGTGCTACCACATTGTACTGTCCAATCTGGTTTACTCCGTTGAGTACATCAATAATGCGTCCTTTTATATTCTCAGGCGCCAGTTTCAGAGTGAAGTTATTCAGAACTTCATCCAGCGTAACAGCCAGGAAGCGATCACCGATGCGAGCTTCTTTAGCGGAGTTGGTCATAATCATTCTGGCCGGATCGCCGGGTGTAAGTAAATCGGCAGTACCTACGTGTACGGCTTTGTAACCCAGTAGCTCGTTGCTATCCGGATCGCGGTACACGCCATCATCGCGAACAATTTCAAATTTAAGACTGTCCTGGTTGTCAATGGAGCGTACATACAGGATGGCACCGGTGCTGCCTACCAGTCGATCACCGGCAACATTGAGTAGATACGGGGCATCGTCCATAACGTTGTCTGACAGAACGGTTGTAGCCTTCAGGAAAGGCAGCATAGCTTCAACCGGAATAACCGGAATAGGCGAGTCCAGTCGCTCAACACGAATGCGTGGCGAGATGCGTCCATCGCCATTCCTGGCTTTTCGATGCTTGCTAAGCCCCAGATGTGGCTTGCCGTCAATAAAGCTGAGCTCAATCACATCACCGGGATAAATCAGGTGCGGGTTTTCAATTTCAGGATTGATCTCCCATACTTCCGGCCAATCCCAGGGATTTTGCAGAAAACGTCCGGAGATATCCCATAGAGTATCTCCTTTGACAACAGTATAAGAGCTCGGATGATCGGGGTGCAGGGCGACACCGTCAGCAGCCGTGAGCGGGTTGGCGGAGAAGGTCAGTAAAATTGCTAACGCCATCAGGGCAACTTTTCGGCTAAAATAATGCATAGTAATACCTTTGCAGCTTGTTGTTCACACAAGTTTAGACTAAAAAACAGACTTTAGTGAAGCCTGTATTGTAAAAATTGTTGTTGATTGTTCATAATGTTAGCGTAATTTTCTAGATTTGTACTAAATATTTGTAATTGAAACTATGACCATACTTGATATTCTGCATTATCCTGACCCTCGTCTTAGAAATAAAGCCAGCGAGGTGCAGCAGATTGATGATGATCTGTCTCAATTGCTGGATGATATGCTGGAAACCATGTATGCCGCACCGGGTATAGGTCTGGCTGCGGTACAGGTTAACGTGGCCCAGCGTATTGTTGTGATTGATGTTTCCGAAGAAAAGGATCAGCCGCTGTGCCTTATTAATCCTCGTATCCTGGAACTGAATGGTGTGGAAGAAATGGATGAAGGCTGTTTGTCGGTGCCGGGTATTTACGAAACCGTAAAACGCGCGGACAATATTCGCTTCAGCGCACTGGATCGCCACGGGCAGGCTTTTGAAATGGCTGCTGATGGATTGCTGGCCGTTTGTGTACAGCATGAAATTGACCATCTGGACGGCAAATTGTTTGTGGATTATCTTTCCGGTTTGAAGCGCCGGCGTATTCGCAAAAAACTGCAAAAAGAATTACGCTCCTCGGCCGCCTGACGCCCACTGCGGGCAGGAATCAATATGTCATCACTTTCCAATGCTCATTCCTTACGCGTTTTATTTGCCGGTACTCCCGAATTTTCAGTTTCAGCCTTACGCGCTCTGATTGACAGCCAACATGAGCTTATCGGGGTATACACGCAACCCGACCGGCCGGCGGGCCGGGGGCGCAAGTTGAGCGCCAGCCCGGTCAAGTCTTTAGCGCTGGAGCATCATATTGAAGTATGCCAGCCGCTTTCGCTGAAGGATGAGAAAGAGCAGCAGCGTTTGCAGAAAATGCAGGCCGATGTGATGGTTGTTGTGGCTTCCGGATTGATTCTGCCCCCGGCAGTTTTAACTGCGCCTCGTCTGGGTTGTATCAATATCCATGCCTCGTTATTACCGCGCTGGCGTGGTGCTGCACCGATTCATCGGGCTATTCTGGCGGGCGATACAGAAACCGGTGTCACCATCATGCAAATGGATGAAGGGCTGGATACCGGTGACAGGCTGCTGACGCTCCGCTGTCCGATCAAGGAAGAGGACAGCAGTCAAAGTTTGCATGATCGCCTGGCGGCCCTGGGGGCAGAAGCGCTGATGCAGGCTCTGCCGGCCATTGTGGATGGCAGTATTCAGGCACAGCCACAGGATGATGCTCTGGCCACTTATGCGCACAAACTGAAGAAAGAGGAAGCCGATATTGACTGGCGGCAACCGGCGGAAGTGATTTGCCGGCAGGTGCGCGGACTGAACCCCTGGCCGGTGGCGCAAACCACTTTCAATGCAGGCAAACTGCGTATTTTTGCAGCCGTTGTGGTTAATTCTGATCAGTCTGCTGCAGCCGGTAGTGTATTGCAGGCCTCAGCCGATGGTATTGACGTGGCTTGCGGTGAGGGAGTATTGCGCATCCTCAGTCTGCAAATGCCGGGAAAACGCCGCATGCCGGCGGCTGATTTTATTAATGCCCAGTGTTTGGATGGAGTCGTTTTTGGGGCCTCTGCATAAATCTCCCCCAAAGAGTAAAAGTGGCAGCAGTCGTGCATTGGCTGCACGTATTCTTTTGGATGTTGCGCATGGCCAGTCCTTATCCGATGCCTTGCGGTCGGGGCGAAAGGCCTCTCTATCTGATCGTGATAATGCTTTTGTCAGCGTGCTGGCATACGGCGTTTGCCGTTTTCATGAGCCACTTGAGTTTTACCTGCAGCATTTGTTGCAGCGTCCGCTGAAACGCAAAGATACGGATCTTAAATATCTGATCATGAGCGCGCTATTTCAGCTGCAGAAGTTAAACATGCCCCCGCATGCCGCCGTTTCTGCCACTGTGGATGCTGTTAATGTACTGGGTAAGCGCTGGGCCAGCGGTCTGGTGAATGCGGTTTTACGTCGCTACCTGCGTGAAAAAAATGATCTGGCACAGCAGCTTTCAGAAAATAGCCCGGCACAATATGCCTGCCCGCAATGGCTGTTACATGAAATCCAGCAAGCCTGGCCGCAACAATGGCAAAAAATAGTATTAGCCTGGCAGCAGCAGCCGGTGATGAGCTTACGGGTTAATCTATCCAGAACAACGCGCTCTGACTATGCCAGGCAGTTACAAAAGCAGGGCATGGACGGTAGTCTCAGTGAACTGAGCAACAGCGGCATTATTTTGCAGCAGCCACAGGATGTATATGCGTTACCGGGGTTTGAGCAGGGACTGGTTTCGGTGCAGGATGCCGGGGCACAGTTGGCCGCAAATTTATTATCTCCACAGGCGGGGCAGCAGGTATTGGATGCCTGTGCCGCACCGGGTGGGAAAAGCGGGCATTTGCTTGAAATAACGAATGCCAATATCCATCTGACCGCAGCGGATATATCCGCCAGGCGTCTGCAGGATGTGACGGACAATCTGGCTCGACTCGGCTTGCATGCCGACATCAGGGCCATCGATTTACAACAGCCTGATGCCTTCCCGGCACAGACTTTTGAACGTGTCTTACTGGACGCACCCTGTTCCGCAACGGGCGTTATTCAGCGTCATCCTGATATTAAATGTTTGCGCCGCGAGAGTGATATAGCCAGCTTGTGCGAGCAACAACACAGCCTTTTGCAAAATGCCTGGCAGTGGTTAAAAACAGGGGGACAATTGTTGTATGTCACCTGTTCGGTGTTGCCGCAGGAAAATGAGAGGCAGATAAAGCGTTTTTTGCAGGAACATACGGATGCACGGCTACTGGATATGCCTTCACAAAAAACCGGACATGCCAGTCTCGGCTTACAGCTTTTACCCGGTGAAGGTCTGTGGGATGGCTTTTATTACGCCCTGCTGGAAAAGTCCTGACCGATGATGTTTCTAAAGCCGCTTTTTTTTATTGCTATGCTGACTTTGACGCTGGCTTTTTCAAATGCCAGCGCGGCTGATATTGATTTATCGGACAGCAAGGTTTACGTACAGGACGAAGAATGGTTTCTGGACCTGATTGCGCATTACGAGTTTTCCGATGATGTACTGGAGGCCCTGAAAAACGGTGTACCCATCACCATCGATATTAGCCTGCAACTGATGCCGGATGATGCCTGGTTTTGGCAGGCACGCGAGGTGCAGCGCAATATTCGCCTGGAAATCCGTTATTTTACCTTGTCCGAATTGTATCAGGTCAGGAATCTGGGTAGTGGCGCGGAGGTCAGTTTTGTGTCACGCAGCGCAGCGCTGGAAACACTGGGGCAGGTGCTGGGTATTTTTATCATCAAGCAAAGCAAGCTGGCAGCGGGCAGGCATTACACCTTAAGTGTGAAAGCCAAACTGGACATTGATGTATTACCCGTGCCCTTGCGTCCGGCGGCCTGGTTGTCATCAGACTGGCGTATGTCCAGTGGATGGGTGGAATGGTCCATAGACGGCTGAAAAAAATCGGTGCGGGCTACCTGCCCATGCTGATACTGGTGGCTTCCCTGCTGGTGGCATTGCAGTTACTCAGTTCAGCCATTGAACATGGTAATCGCATAGGCTGGTTGTTTGTGCCGTTGCTGCTGATCAGTGCGTTTGGCTTGCTGGTACTGCTGGTAATGGTTTTGTTGCAGTTGAAACGACTGCTGCATCAGTATCGCAACAAGCGCCCCGGGTCACGGCTTAAAGTACGCATGGTACTCATGTTTGTCATCATTGCGCTCTTTCCGGTCGGGGTGTCCTATTATTATTCGCTACGCTTTCTGACCGGTGGTATTGAAAGCTGGTTTGATATTGAAATTGATCAGGCCATGCAGGACAGTCTCAGCTTAAGTCAAAAATCGCTGCATCTGTACAAAAAAAGCCAGTTGCAGCGCATGCGGCAGATTTTACAGGATATTCAGGACTGGTCTGATACCAGCATTCAACTGAACATGGATGATTTGCGGGCGCGGGTGAACGCGGTGGAACTGACCGCACTGAGCCGTGATGGTGAAATGATTGCTACCAGTAATATCAACCCCTTGATACTGGTGCCGCAAAAGCTGGAACGGGCCACTCTGTCGCAACTCAGTTCAGTGGGTTACTCGGCCTCTATTGTTCCGATTGGTGACGAAGGGCTGCATTTGCGTATCAATGTCAGCACGGCCGATAGTCGCGGCCTGGTATTACAGGCCCTGTTTGTTTTACCGTCTGATATTTCAGATTTGTCTGAAAAGGTGCAGACGGGCTATGAAAGCTATCTCCGGCTGTCCTTTCTGCGCAAGTCTCTGATTAATAATTTTTCCATATTATTATCGCTGGTGATTCTGTTCAGCCTGTTATCGGCGGTGTGGCTGGCGTTTTTCTGGGCAAGGCGCATTGTCAAGCCCATTCGGGCTATTGCCGATGGTACAAGAGCCGTTACCGAAGGCAATTATGATCAACAGTTAGCGGTACCGAAAAAGGCGGCCGATGAACTGGATTTTCTGGTGCAGTCCTTTAATTTAATGACCCGGCGCATTTCACAATCGCGTGATCAGGCTGCCAGCGCACGTCGTCAGACCGAGACTAAACGAGCCTATTTGCAGGCTATTTTAAGTCATTTATCTTCCGGGGTTATCGCCATTGATCGCAGCAATGTGATGCGCCTGATCAATCGTGGAGCCTTGCAATTGCTGGATATTAACAATGATCAGGCCGATGACCAGCCGTATAGCCTGTTATGTGAAATCTCGCAACGCCTGCAGCCGGTGGTTGAACTGATTGATGACTTTATCGCCGGAGATGAAACCGAAAAGAGTGCCGATGTCATTTTGCACGGCGATCCACGACAAATATTATTATGCCGACTGTCCGCTTTACGCACCGCAGACAGCCGTAAAATCGGTTATGTAGTGGTATTTGATGATGTCAGTGGCCTGGTGCAGGCACAAAGAGATGCAGCCTGGTCGGAAGTAGCGCGGCGTCTGGCGCATGAAATCAAGAACCCGCTGACACCGATACGCCTGTCTGCAGAGCGTATTCAGCGCAGATTATCAAAAAAACTGCAGGCAGAAGATGCCGAGGTGCTGGATAAAACCACCAAAACCATCATCCAGCAGGTGGACGCGCTGAAGTTGATGGTGAATGATTTTTCTGATTATGCCCGGCCACCCGTTATGCGTCCGCAACCCTTGCCGTTTGATGAACTGATGGGGGATATTCTGCATCTTTATCAGACCGCCGCCAGCCAGGTCACTATAGAAGCCCGTTTACAGGCAGATGCGGCTTGTGTTGAAGGTGATCCGGTGCGCTTACGCCAGGTTATTCATAATCTGATGAAAAATGCGGTGGAAGCAACCGAGCAACAAAGTGAGCGTTGCGTTACAGTAAGTACTTATACTTGCGAGCATAAAGGCAGTCATTTTGTAGCCCTCAAGATAGAAGATAACGGCCCCGGTTTTGATGAACGGGTAGTCGGGCAGATTTTTGATCCCTATGTGACATCCAAGGAAAAAGGAACCGGTCTGGGGCTGGCCATTGTGAAAAAAATTGTAGAAGAGCATGGCGGTATGATTAGCGCCTATAATTGCGATCAGGGCGGAGCCTGCGTTACTTTGCGTTTGCCCGTTATTGAAGATAAGAGTAGCAGGGAGTAATACGGCTGTGGCAAATGCGAGAATACTGGTGGTTGACGATGAGGCTGACATTCGTCAACTGGTGAGCGATATCCTGCAGGACGAAGGCTATAAAGTCAGTATGGCAGAAGATGGCAACAAAGCGCGTCGGGCGCTGAAAGACAGTAAGCCGGATCTTATTCTGCTGGATATCTGGATGCCCGATCTGGACGGTATCAGTTTACTGAAAGAATGGGCTGAAAATGACAATTTACCCTGTCCGGTAATTATGATGTCCGGGCATGGCACGGTCGAAACAGCGGTAGAAGCCACCCGTCTGGGGGCTTATGATTTTCTTGAAAAACCGCTGTCTTTAGCCAAGTTGCTGCTTACGGTTGAGCGGGGCCTGGAAGCCGAAAAGCTGCAACAGGAAAACAGCGGCTTGCGTCGGCATGTTGATCTGGTGGTGGAGCCGGTCGGTAAAAGTTCCACCATGCAGCGTCTGCGCGAGCAAACCAAACGTATTGCCCAGCACGACAGCTGGGTTTTGATCAGTGGTGAACCGGGCAGTGGCCGGGAAACGCTGGCGCGTTATTTACACGCGCAAAGCCATCGACATGAAATGCCCTTTGTAGACATGCCGGCATCGGCTCTGGCACGGGATAATGCAGCCCGTGAAATGCTCGGTTCCGAAGAAGGCGAACAGGTGCAGTACGGTGCTCTGGAAAAAGCCCGTGGAGGTACCCTGTATCTGGATGAAGTGGCTGATATGAGTGATTTCGCCCAGAAGCAATTACTCGGGGTACTGGATTCAGGTTCTTTCATGCGTATCGGTGGTGCGGACAGTGTCGCTCTGGAAACACGTATAATTGCGGCCACGCAGAAAAATCTTGAACTGGAAGTTCAGGCAGGCCGTTTTCGCGAAGATCTGTTTTTTCATCTTAATGTTGTACCACTGTCGGTGCCGCCATTGCGTGAGCACGCCGAAGACGTTCCCGAACTGTTGGAATATTATGTCGATTATTTTGTCACGCATGAACGCCTGAGCTACCGGCATTTCAGCGTGGGCGCGCAAAATTATCTGCGTAACCACTTGTGGCCGGGCAATATACTGGAACTCAAAAACCTGGTGCAGCGTATGTTGATTACCGGTAGCGGCGAGCAAATATCCCAGGAAGAACTGGAATCGGCTATTGGCAACAGCAGCGGCAAGGTTATCAACGGCGTGGAATGTGATATTTCTTTTGAGCAGCCCCTGCGTGATGCCAGAGAGCAGTTTGAACGTGCCTATCTGGAATACCAGTTCAAAAAGAGTAACGGCAATGTGAGCAAGCTGGCGCGTGTATCCGGTATGGAAAGAACTCATTTGTACCGTAAATTACGCGCGCTGGGTATTGAAATTAAAGACCGGCGGGTATGAGGGTACTGTACAATAGTCCGTATTGTCCGCTTAGGGATTCGGCTAAAAAGCCGGAATAGTCTGTCCTTATGAAAGTTATTATTCTCGGTGCTGGCCAGGTGGGTACCTCGGTGGCCAATATCCTGGTGAGTGAAGCCAACGATATAACCGTTATTGACCAGCATCAATCGCTACTGAATGAGCTGCAGAACCGCCTGGACCTGCGCGTGGTGCAAGGGCATTGCGCCCATCCTGATGTACTGGAAAATGCCGGCGCGGAAGATGCCGATCTGATACTGGCGGTTACCAACAGTGATGAAACCAATATGGTGGCCTGCCAGATTGCCTGGACACTGTTTCATACACCCACCAAGATAGCGCGCGTGCGCGCGCTGGAATATTTGCGTTATCCACATCTGTTTTGTGGCGATGCCATGCCCATCGATGTTTTGATCAGCCCCGAGCAACTGGTTACCAACTACATTCTGCGTTTGATTGAACACCCGGGCGCCCTGCAGGTACTGGATTTTGCCGGAGGCCGGGTAAGGCTGGTGGCGGTACACGCTTATTATGGTGGTCCTTTGGTGGGACACGAATTGCGCACTCTGCCGGAACACATGCCCGGCATAGACGCGCGCGTAGCCGCCATTTACCGCCGTGGCCGGGCCATTCTGCCGGCCGGCAATACGGTTATTGAGGCGGATGATGAAGTGTTCTTTATTTCCGCAGCCGATCACGCGCTGGCCATGATGAGCGAGCTGCGGCGTCAGGAAAAACCTTTCAAGCGACTTATTTTTGCCGGAGCCGGCAACATTGGCCGGCGTCTGGCTCACACCATGCAAAGCAATTACCGGGTCAAGCTTATTGAGCAGAATGAACGAGCCTGCCATGCGGCCGCCAATGAACTGAAGGATACTTTTGTATTGCGCGGTGACGCAGCCGACCAGGAATTACTGCTGAACGAACATATTGAAGATACCGATGTATTTTGCGCGGTGACCAACGATGATGAAGCCAATATCCTGTCTGCCATGCTGGCCAAGCAAATGGGCGCGCGCCGGGTCATGGCGCTGATTAACAAACCGGCTTATGTCAATCTGGTGGAGCGCGGTCCTATTGATATTGCTATTTCTCCCCAGCAGGCGACTATCGGTTCTCTGCTGACGCATATTCGTCGTGGTGATGTGGTGATGGTGCATTCTTTAAGACGCGGTGCGGCCGAAGCCATTGAAGCTATTGCCCACGGTGATTCGACTTCTTCAAAAGTGGTGGGGCGGCAAATTGATGAAATTCCCTGGCCGCCGGAAGTCAGTATCGGTGCTGTGGTGCGTGCAGATGAAGTACTGATTGCGCACCATGATGTGGTTATTCAGGCCGAAGATCATGTCATCCTGTTTTTAACTGATAAACGCCGAATCGCGGAAGTGGAACAGCTTTTTCAGGTAAGCATCGGCTTTATCTGAAGACGCATGCATTCATGAAACCGCTGGAAAATTCTCATGCAGTTTAGTCTGGTACAGCGCATATTGGGTCTGTTGCTGATGATTTTCAGCCTGACCATGCTGCCACCGGTATTGGTATCGCTGATCTATACAGATGGTCTTGAATCAGAATTCCTGTTGTCAGCCGCTATTATTTTTTTTAGCGGATTAATTTTCTGGCTGCCGGCACAGGGTGTCAAACATAGCTTACGTGTGCGAGACGGCTTTGTGGTGGTGGTACTGTTCTGGGTGGGGCTGGGCGTTAGTGGCGCCGTACCGTTTCTGTTGTATGAGCCACTCGGCATCAGTCTGGCTGACGCGGTGTTTGAATCCATTTCCGGGCTGAGCACAACCGGAGCTACCGTCATTACCGGTCTGGATGATTTGCCACATTCTTTATTGTATTACCGGCAACAGCTGCAATGGTTTGGCGGCATGGGTATTGTGGTGCTGGCGGTGGCTATTCTGCCCATGCTGGGTATCGGTGGTATGCAATTGTATCGCGCAGAAACTCCGGGGCCGATGAAAGACTCAAAGTTAACGCCGCGTATTACCGAAACAGCCAAGGCACTGTGGCGCATCTATGTGGGCCTGACTATTGCCTGTACCCTGGCTTATTGGGCGGTTGGCATGAGTTTTTTCGATGCTCTGTCACATGCTTTTTCAACCATTGCCATTGGCGGGTTTTCTACTCATGATGCCAGTATGGGGTATTTTGCCAATCCCTATATCGAACTGGTGGCGATCATCTTTATGTTTATTGCGGGTGTCAATTTTGCCCTGCACTTTATGGTATTCAGTCATCGCCGCCTGATTATCTATTGGCGTGATGCAGAGTTTCGTGTGTATGTTTCGCTAATGCTGTTTGCCGTGGTCATAACCACCATATTGCTGCATTACCACAGTATTTATGACGGGCTGGATCATGCTTTTTTGAAAGCCTTGTTCCAGGTGGTTTCCATTGCAACCACCACCGGTTTTACCACGGCCGAATTTTATTACTGGCCACCTTTTTTGGCTATTTTATTGCTGTTTGCAAGCTTTGTCGGCAGTTGTGCCGGTTCTACCGGAGGCGGTATCAAGGTCATTCGTTTCCTGTTGCTGGTTAAGCAGGGTATGCGTGAAGTGCTACGCCTGATTCATCCCAAAGCTATTATTCCTGTTCGGGTGGGAGAGAAAATAGTATCCCCCTCGGTTATAGACGCTGTATGGGGGTTTTTCGCCCTGTATGTGGCCAGTTTCGGCATCATGTATTTATTGGTAGCTCTGACCGGGGTTGATCTGATTACCGCTTTTTCATCGGTCGCCGCCTGTATTAATAATCTGGGTCCCGGTCTGGGCAGTGTGGGTGCCAACTATACGGATATGACCGATTTCGCCAAATGGGTGCTGAGTTTCGCAATGTTGCTCGGCCGTCTGGAAATCTATACTCTTCTGGTCTTGTTGATGCCGGCCTTCTGGCGAAAGTAAGCTGTTATGTTACTGATTCCTCACAGTGCAGATCTGGATTTGGGACGACACCCCTGGGCAACCTGGGGTGTCATGTTCGTGTGCCTGCTGATTTTTTTAGCTCAGGATAATAACAGCAGAACCATTGAACAGCATGCGGCTAATTATTGCTATGCGGCTTACAATCCGCAACAAGCCCGCCGGCATAAAGATTTTATGCGCCTGTATCGTGACCAGTGCATGGTTGTCCTGATCGCTATGCACAATTCTGATGCGGAGACCATGCCCTGGCTTTTATCCAAAGATATGAGTCTGCAGGAACAGGGTGATGCGGTGCTGGCCATGAAAAAGCATTATTACAAATTTCAGCTGCATGTGCCGCCCAGTCTCAGCAAAAAACTGATGTACAGGCCCGACTCATGGAACCCTTTTACCATGATCAGCGCAGCCCTGGCACATGGCAGCTGGCTGCACCTGATTGGCAATCTGATCTTCTTTATGGCCTTTGCCTCGGCGGTGGAAATCATCATAGCCAGTACCTGGCGCTATTTATTGACGCTGACCAGTATTGCCATGATTACCCACATCAGCTATTCAATTGTCACTTCATTGAGTACCGCTCCAGTGCCTACACTGGGTTTGTCCGGTGTGGTTTTGGGGGTCATTGGGCTGTCTGCCTTTCTGATGCCGCACGCGCGTATTCGTACTTTTTTCTGGTTTTTTGTCATTGTGCGCAATATTCGTATTCGTGCATGGATATTGGCGCTTTGGTTTATCGGTCTGGATATCTGGAGTTTATGGGATGAAGGTATGGGTGGCGGTGTTAACCTGGTCGCGCATGTCAGTGGTGGCATTTCAGGTTATTTGATTGGTTATTTTTTCTTTCGCACAAGACGGGAAGAAATTCAGGAAGAACTGGATGATGAAATCGCAGCCAAGCAGGTACAGCGTGGCGCACCCGTTGCGATCAAGGGCAACCTGGGGCTAGTGACCAGTCATCAAATGATAAACCAGCAGCGGCAACAGCAAAGCCGCAAAGATCATGCCCGTTTTATGGATCAGTTGTCACAGGAAGTACGGGTGGGTGATGACAGCCGGGCGGTGCTGACCCTGCTGCAGGATTTTGATACCTGCCGTAACAGCCCGGATGTTTACGAAGCGATGTTTGCGGAAATGTATGAATGGAAAAAATGCCGCGCACTTTTGTGTCTGGGGCGTTTGACCATCACCTTGTTATTGCAGCAGAAACTGGATGCGCGTGCTCTGCATATTTTACAACAATGCCAGAAAGTATCGGGGCAATGTGTGCTGGGCGCATTGATACAGACCGAGCGTATGGTGCAAATAGCCATAGAAAATAATCAGTATAAGAGTGCCTGGCTGCTGGTTACGGATATTGAAAAACGCTATCGGGCACTGCCGGACCCGGTCCGCTATCAGCTGCTGGAAGCTGAAATTCTGTGGCGCTATCTGCACAACAAAAAAGCCGCCCTCGAGCTATTGCGACGGGTGCTGGCGCGAGAACACAATCCACACCGCCAGGAAACATTGCGGCTGGTGCATACAATTACTCACAGCAATCCGGAATTGACGCTGGAAGGCTGATGGCTACTACGTTTGCGGGGTTTGTTCCGAGTATTTATCAAACTGCCGGAACAGACCATAGCGCCAGCGGCGCATGGCGATCACTACGGTGGTTCCGTAGCGTTTATCCAGCGGCAATTTGTTATCGGCACTGTTCAGTTCGTCAAACTCCTGCGCCAGTTGCGTCATCTTGCGTTGAAATACCACATTGGAACTGTGCGACAGCATGCCGTTGATAACCATCAGTTGTTCATGCTGCTGCTCAAAGTCGCAACTGAAAAAATCCGATTCCAGTTTAGTGATAAAAAACTGTTGAATCGGGCCGTTTTCATGCCAGCGGAAATTGGCAGCAACACGCAGCCTGACACGGTTCATTGGCAGCAGCTCGATCATTTGTAAACGATCAAGATGGGTCAGGTGCTTGATACAACGCACTTCCGCTATATTGAAACGCGCCATGATTTCTTCCAGTGTCCAGTGATTCAGAATACATACGGTAATCAGCAGTAATTCCACATCAGAGACAATTTCCTGTTCCTGCAACAGACTCAGTTTTTGCAGCGGTTCGCGAGAGCTTATTTGTTGCAACAGATCGGATATTTCCATATTCAACATCTGACAGATTTGATCAAGCCGCTGCAGGCTGAAACTTTGTTGCGCGAACAGTCTTTTTACACTGGCTTCGGATAATTGCAAATGGGCGGCCACATCGGCATAGGTTTTGGCATGAGCCTTGAGCGTTTTTTTAAGCGCGTTAATGAGATGAGTAGATTGAGCCATAAGTTAAGCCATTCTTGTACTTTCTGCTGAAAGCACTCGTATTGAGAAATGATACCCGAAGTACAGGTTTTTAATGCTGAGTATTTTAATATAGTGGCCGTTCAGGTTTTCGTCTATTCTGGGTAACATTCAATGATTTGTGGAAACCCTCAAGAATGAAAATATTAATGCGTTTGCGTGGTTTTGTACCTCTGCTGCTGGTGGTTTTTCTGAATGCCTTTGTTGATCTGGGGCACAAGATTCTGATTCAGAACAGCGTGTTCAAACTGTACGATGGCGAAACACAAATTATTCTTACCGCCATCATCAATGCCTTGATTTTATTGCCCTTCGCCTTGTTATTCAGCCCGGCGGGCTTTATTTCTGACCGTTTCAGAAAGCCTGATGTGATGCGTTACAGCGCTCTGCTGGCCGTGGCTATAACGCTGCTGATTACCTTGTCCTATTATGCCGGCTGGTTCTGGTTCTCGTTTGGTATGACTTTTTTGCTGGCGGTACAAAGCGCTATTTATTCACCGGCAAAATTCGGTTATGTGAAAGAACTGGTGGGTAAATCACAACTGGCGCAGGCCAATGGCGCGGTTCAGGCGGTTGCCATCAGTGCCATTCTGCTGGGAATATTCGCTTTTTCTCTGCTGTTCGAGCATTTTTTACAGGATGTGAGCTACAACAACGAGCATGAACTGTTACAGGCAATTGCTCCCACCGGCTGGTTGCTGGTGGCCTGCTCGGTACTGGAATGGCTGCTCATCCGGCGTTTACCGCAGAAAACCAGCGCGCAGACGCACATGCATTTTGACCGGCAGGCGTATACCAATGGTCAATATCTGAAGCAAAACATCGCCAGGCTGCTGGAAAATCGTACGATCTGGCTGTCTATTGTCGGCTTGTCCATTTTCTGGGGCGTCTCACAAGTGATGCTGGCGGGCTTTCCAGCTTTCGCCAAAGAAGTGCTGGGTGAAGACAATACGGTCGTTATTCAGGGAATTCTGGCGGTTTCCGGCCTGGGCATCATTATCGGTTCCCTGCTGGCGGGTAAAGCGTCACGCGGCCATATTGAAACCGCACTGGTACCGCTGGGCGCGCTGGGTATTGTGCTGGGCCTGTTCCTGATGCCGCAACTGAGTTCAAGCTGGAGTCTGGCAGCCAATTTTCTGTTACTGGGCATCGGCAGCGGTTTGTTTATTGTGCCGCTGAATTCACTCATTCAGTTTCACGCGCGTGACAGTGAACTGGGCGCGGTACTGGCCGGAACCAACTGGATTGAAAATCTGGTGATGCTGGCATTTCTGCTGGTCACGGTGCTGTTCGCGTTCTGGGGGATGGGCAGTGTCGGCCTGTTTCATGCGCTCACCGTAATTGCCCTGCTGGGTGCAATTTATACGATTTATCGTCTGCCTCAATCACTGGTGCGTTATCTGTTGGGCGGCCTGTTTGCCAGCCAGTACCGCATTGAGGTTCTGGGTCTGAATCACCTGCCCGGTCAGGGCGGGGTGCTGATGCTTGGCAACCATATCAGCTGGCTGGACTGGGCGGTTTTACAGATAGCTTGTCCGCGCCCGATTCGCTTCGTCATGTTGAAAAGCATTTATCAGCGTTGGTATCTGAAACGCTTTCTGGATTTTTTCGGTGTCATTCCGATAGCGCCGGGTGACAGTGCCGGTTCTTTGAAACGTATCAATGCCATGCTGAAAGCCGGCGAAGTGGTGTGCCTGTTTCCGGAAGGTGCCATCAGCCGCAATGGTCAGCTGGGTGAATTCAAGCATGGCTATGAACATGCGGTAGAAGGCGTGGAGGGTATTATTCTGCCGTTTTATCTACGCGGCCTGTGGGGCAGCCGTTTTTCCCGTTCCGGTGAGCATTTGCAACAACTGCGCCGCTCCGGTGTGCGTAAACAGGTGCTGGTGGCTTTTGGTGAACCCCTGCCGATGGATACCCCGGCGGTAACTCTCAAGCAGCGTGTGTTTGATTTATCTATTGATACCTGGGAGCGGCATACCGACTCGCTCGATCCTTTGCCGCTGGCCTGGATAAAAACGGTCAAACGCAGTGGCAAACGGGTGTGCCTGATGGAGGCTGTTGGCGACGATATTCTCTCCGGCTACCGCACCCTGACCGCCGCCATCGCTTTTTCGCGGCCCATACGACGGCAGGACACACAAGCCAATGTCGGCCTGTTATTGCCCACCAGCAGTGCCGGTATTATCGCCAACATGGCCGCCCTGCTGGCCGGAAAAACACTGGTGAATCTGAACTATACATCCACTATTCCGGCCTTGCAGTCGGCCTTGTTAAAAGCCGATATTGCCACAGTTTACAGTTCGCGCCGCTTCGTGAAAAAACTGAAACAGAAAGGCATTGAGCTGGATGAATTATTGTCACAGGTAACGGTTATTTACCTGGAAGATATGCAGCAACAACTGGGCAGGATTTCTACTTTTATGATGCTGGCGGCTGTGTATGTTTTACCCGCAAGTTGGCTGTACCGGCTGTTTGCCAAACCTGCAAAAATTGATGATGCAGCCGCCATTCTGTTTTCCAGTGGCAGCGAAGGTGAGCCTAAAGGCGTTCTCTTGAGCCATAGAAATCTGATGTCGAATATCTATCAGGTATCCGATGTACTGGACACACAGGCGGATGATGTCATCATGGCCAGTCTGCCTCTGTTTCATGCTTTCGGCCTGAGCGTAACCGGCTTTATGCCACTGGTAGAAGGCATTCCTGCTGTCTGTCATCCCGACCCGACAGATGTCCTGAATATTGCCAAAGGAATAGCCAGACACCAGGTCAGTATCTTGTGTGCCACTTCCACCTTTTTGCGCCTGTTTAACCGCAATCGGCGCATTCACCCGTTAATGCTGCAAAGTCTGCGAATTGTGGTCGCGGGCGCCGAACGGCTGGATACTGAGGTAAGCAATAATTTTCGCCAGCGTTTCGGCAAAGAAATTTTCGAAGGCTATGGCGCCACCGAAACCGCACCGGTTGCCAGTGTCAATATTCCCGATCGTATGGATACCCGTGACTGGAAAGTGCAGCCCGGTAACCGCCCCGGCACCGTGGGTATGCCGCTGCCGGGCAGCAGTTTTCGTATTGTTGACCCGCAAACCCTGCAAACCCTGCCCACAGAGGAAGATGGTCTGATTCTGATCGGCGGTTCACAGGTCATGCTGGGTTATCTGAATGATGCGCAAAAAACTGCCAGCGTCATGCTGGAACTGGACGGTAAACGCTGGTACAAAACCGGTGACAAAGGTCATCTGGATAAAGACGGTTTTCTGACCATTGTTGATCGTTATTCACGCTTCGCCAAAATAGGCGGAGAAATGATCAGCCTGGGCGCGGTAGAAACGGCTATTGCACCCTTGCTGGATGAAGAAAGCGAGATCATGGCCGTAGCACTGCCGGATGAGAAAAAAGGCGAAAAGCTGATTCTGTTATTCACTGGAAAATTAACAGAGCCCGAACTGAAAGCACTGATCAAAAATTCTGAATTGCCGCCCATCATGCGCCCGGCACAGTTCATAAAAGTTGATGCTATTCCCAGACTGGGTAGTGGCAAGAGTGATTTTTCAGCCGCGAAAAAAATGGCTGAAAGTTGTTTGGCGGACGAATAAGAGGGCAGTTAACACCTGAAGTCATGAGCCAGGATTCAATGAACTTGAATGTCTGACTGGCATCTTGATCTTGAAGGTCCCTACTGTGTTAGTATCGGTAGAGTAAGGAAAATAGTACCGAATAGAGCTTCCCTGAAGTTATATCCACCTACACAAAGGCTGTCTCATACCATGAAAATAAAAAACCGTTCTTTTCTTTTTTTAATGATTGTATTGTAACTACTCAGCGAAAATAACACAAAAAAGTGCTTGACACGATTTTAGCGTTATTTTTACTTTTTTAATTGCGCAACTGGCGACCCC
>JAHXHF010000003.1 GCA_025656895.1 gamma proteobacterium symbiont of Bathyaustriella thionipta | reverse complement strand
CGGGGCCGGCCACCTCCAGGTATTGTGGTGAACCTAAGTGTTTATATAAACCCAGTGATACCGCAGGCACAACCATAACAACCAGCAACATGCCCAGACGTGGCGCGAAGGAAGCCGCCTTGCGCTCAGTCGAATCTTGCCCGGCTACATCGTCCAGCAAAGCCTGTTCCAGTTCTTCACGGGTTTGCTCGAAGGCCTGCTGCTCAATATTACCGGCATTATATTCGGCCTGCAGTTCCGCCAGACGTTCACGCGCGATGACTATATTCTGTGCGCGGGTATCGTCTCCCAGTTGAGGTTGCTTGCGCAGCAGGGACAGCAATAGCACTCCCACCGCCAGTAGTAGCATCAGCCCTGTTATCCACCAGAATATCATTCAGTCATCCCCCGACAGGAGCTTTTCAGCGCGCTGCCGTTGTTCTTTTGTGAGTGCTTCACTGTGGCTTGAGTTTCTTCGCCGGATAAGACGCAACAAGAAAAATACTGCGAAGATCAATAATGCAAAAGGCCCCAGCCATAACAGCAGGGTATTACTTTTCAGTGCTGGCCGGTAAAGCACAAAATCACCATAACGCTGAATCATAAAGTCAACAATCTGTTGTTCGTTCTGGCCCTGCTTTATCAGTTTATAAGTGCGCTTGCGCAGATCCTGCGCCAGTTCCGCGTTGGAGTCAGCAATATTCTGGTTCTGGCAGACCAGACAACGCAGTTCTTCTGTCAGCTTGTGATACAACTCTTCCTCTTCTACTGACTGAAAATCCATCACTTCTTTCAGCGCCCAGGCCGGAGCAGCCAGCAACAGGCTTATCAGTAAAACAGCCGCAAAGCGATACATCACAATTTCTCCTTGTGCAGCTCAAACCATGGCTGAAACTTCTCCTGCCAGACTGATTCTGTCATAGCACCGGCATACTTGGCCTGGATAACACCATCGGCATCAATCAGAAAGGTTTCCGGCGCACCATACACACCCCACTCGATGATGGCTTCACTCTCAGGATCAAAAGCCACCCGATAAAAAGGGTTGCCCTTCTGCGCCAGCATGTTTCTGGCGGCCGATGCTTCATCACGCCAGTTAATACCGATAATGCGCACACCCCGGCTTTGTACCAGTTGCAATAAATATTCATGTTCACGCCAGCATTCACGACACCAGGTTCCCCACACATTGAGCAGCCATAGCTGGCCTTTCATATCGGCAGATTTAACCTGCTTACCGGCATCGAATAAATCCGGCAGTACAAAATCGGGTGCCTGACGGCCTATAAATTCGGTAGGCACATCACGCGGATTATATTCACCCTTGTCCATCTGCCCCAGCACGTAATAAAACAAGGCGGCCATGGCGATAAAACCGGCTAAAGGAATAATGGCCTTGTTCATGACGATGCACCTGCAGAAGCGATACCGGCCTGTACTTTTTCTGCCTTGCGCCGGATGCGTCGATAACGCGGATCAGAAGCCGACAACAGTCCGCCCAAAGCCATAATGATGGCACCCAGCCAGATCCAGCGGATAAAGGGTTTATGATAGATACGCACACTCCAGGCACCGGACTCTCCCAGCGGCTCTCCCAGAGCAACAAACAGATCACGCGTCAGACCGGCATCAATGGCTGCTTCGGTCATGGGCATTTTCTGTACCCGGTATTCGCGTTTTTCAGGTTGCAGAACAGCCACAGCCACGCCGTCCTTAGTGACATCAAACACACCTTTGGCAGCAATATAATTCTTGCCCTCGGTTTGCTGCATACTGCGAAAACTGAATTGATAGCCGCCCAGTTCATAACTGTTACCCGGTTCTGCACGCAAATCTTTTTCACTGCTGTACAGTGATGTCAAAGTAATTCCGACAATGAAAACCGCTATACCGATATGCCCCAAAGTCATACCCCAGGTGGAACGGGGCACTTTAGCCAATCCCCGTCCGTGCGCCTGATCACGCAGAGTCATCACCGCACTGAGCAATATCCAGAAAACCAGTATCATGCCGACAGCGGCCATGATGGTGAATTTCGGCATAAAGACGAATGGAAATAATCCACCGGCCAGCACACTGAATAATACAATCCATTTTATCTTCGACCACACACGTTGCAGGCTGTCACGCTTCCAGCGCAGCATGGCACCGACTCCCATCAAAACCGCCAGTGGCGCGGTCAGCGGGATAAACACACTATTAAAATAAGGAGGCCCCACCGAAATTTTGCCCAGCTTCAAGGCATCCAGCAGCAGCGGGTACAAAGTACCCAGCAGAATACTGGCGGCGGCCACTACCAGCAGCACATTATTCAGCAGCAGGGCTGTTTCACGCGAAAACAACTCGAACTTTACCTGGCTGCGTATTTGCGGCGCACGCCAGGCATATAAAGCCAATGAACCACCCACCACAACGAACAGAAAGACCAGAATAAATACACCGCGTGAAGGATCGGAAGCAAACGCATGCACCGAAGTCAGCACACCGGAACGTACCAGAAAAGTACCCAGCAAACTGAGTGAAAAAGTAAAAATAGCCAGCAATACCGTCCAGGCTTTGAATGCACCACGTTTCTCGGTAACCGCCAATGAATGAATCAGAGCCGTACCTACCAGCCAGGGCATGAATGAGGCATTTTCTACCGGGTCCCAGAACCACCAGCCACCCCAGCCCAGTTCGTAATATGCCCACCAGGAACCCAAAGCAATACCCAGCGTCAGAAAAATCCAGGCGGCATGTGTCCAGGGGCGTGACCAGCGTGCCCAGGCCGCGTCCAGCCGACCGCCCAACATGGCAGCAATGGCAAATGCAAAAGGCACCGCGAACCCGACATAGCCCATATAAAGCATGGGGGGATGAATCGCCAGACCAAAATCCTGCAGCAAGGGATTTAAATCACGGCCCTCAATAGCAGCCGGAACCAGGCGTTCAAACGGATTGGATGTCATCAGCATAAACAGGGTAAAACCTACGCTGACCATGCCCAGCACCGCGATAATGCGTGCCAGCATGACATTCGGAATGGTGCGACTGAATATACTGACCGCAGCCGACCAGATCGACAATACCAGCGCCCACAGTAACAATGAGCCCTCATGCGCGCCCCACACACCCGAAATCAGATAGATGGTCGGCAAAGCTGTATTGGAATTTTGCGCCACATAAGTCACTGAAAAATCATGCTGCAGAAAACTCAATGTGAGGCAGCCAAAAGCGATTGCCATAAACAGGGCCTGCAAACGCACCACCGGCTTGGCCAGTGCCACCCAGGAAGGAATACCCCATTGCGCGCCTGCCAATGGCAGAGTGGCCTGCACCAGTGCCAGTGCCAGTGCCAGTATCAGTGAAAACTGCCCTATTTCTGGAATCACCGGCCTGCTCCCGCAGCCGATTGTTTCATGGCTTCCAGCTTGCCCTGCTCCAGTGCGGCCGCTGCTTCGGGGGGCATATAGGTTTCATCATGCTTGGCCAATACTTCATCGGCCACAAACTCACCCTGGCCATTCAAACGCCCCTGCGCCACCACACCCTGACCTTCGGCAAACAGATCCGGCAAAATGCCGGTATAAGATACTTTCACCTCGTTTGCGGTATCGGTAATTAAAAAACGTACCGTTAATTCCTGGCCGCGTTGCACACTGCCGCTAACCACCATACCCCCCAAACGGAAAACATGATTTTGCGGGGCTTCATTGCGCACCACCTCGGTGGGTGAATAGAAATAGGACATGTTGCTGCCCAACGCATTAAAAATCAGTGCAGCCGCCACGCCCAGCGCAGCCAGCCCCACAAAAATAAATACAAAACGCTTATGACGGGCTTTCATGATGATTCTGCCTCATTCAAACGCGCCATGCGGCGCAGTCTTTGCAGGATGGATTTTCGCTGTTGATAAACCATGATCGGTTCGGCTAGTAATAGAAGGGCCATCATGCCGAACGAACCCCACACATACAGAGCGTAACCGCCCATGTGAAAAAATTCCGCTATGCTCATGATTGAATCTCCGCCAGGTTTTTCACCCATTTTGTGTCTTTTTCACGCTGCAGAATAACCGAGCGCACCCGCACCATCACCACCGCTATGGTGTAAGCCCAGCAGGCCAAAGCCATAATCAACATACCATACAGCATAATGCTGCTCATGCTGGAACCTTGCTGAAAACTGACCGACGAACCCTGGTGCAGCGTGTTCCACCATTTTACCGAATAATGGATTATGGGAATATTAACCGCCCCCACCAGTAATAAAATACCACTGGCACGATCAGCCCGCCGGTTATCATCAATGGAACCGCGCAGTGCGATGTAACCGATATAAAGGAATAACAGAATCAGTTCAGAAGTAAGGCGCGCATCCCACACCCACCAGGTACCCCACATGGGCTTGCCCCAGAAAGCTCCGGTCCATAAAGCCAGAAAGGTAAACATGGCTCCGGTGGGCGCCAGTGCCTGCGCCATCATGGCCGACAGGCGCGTATTCACCGCCAGTCCGATAATGGCCCAGAACACCATGACCACATAGATAAACATGGACATCCAGGCTGCCGGCACATGAATAAAGATGATGCGATAGCCTTCGCCCTGCTTGTAGTCCATAGGCGCGACAAACAGGCTCATATACAGACCGACTGCAAACAGCAGCACGGCAATAACGGCCGCCCAGGGGATAATACGCCCCGCCAACGGATAAAAGCTGGCCGGAGAAGCATATTTGAACCAGTGAATTAAACCTTTTTTCATACCTGAATACTGTCTCGAATTGGTTAAATGCCGCTTACTCGGCAGAAATACGCAAGGCGGCCGATGTCGCCAGCGGTGCCAGCACCAGCGCACCGATTAAAATAGCCCCGAGCATGGACAAATGACCCTGCCCGCCCAGGCCGGAAACGGTTGCCTCGACCGCGCCAGCACCGAAAATCAGCACCGGAATATACAACGGCAGCACCAATAATGAAACCAGTACGCCGCCACCGCGTATGCCTAACGTCAGTGCCGCGCCAATAGAACCAATCAAACTCAGCGCCGGCGTGCCCAGCAGTAAACTCAGCAGCAAAGCGGAAAGCACCTCATTAGAAAGGTCATATTGAATACCCAGCAACGGTGATAAAATCACTAAAGGCAGGCCGGTCACCAGCCAGTGCGCCAGTACTTTGCCCATCACCAGAATAAACACCGGTTGTGGGGACAGCAGCATCTGTTCCAGACTGCCATCCACATAATCCACCGCGAACAGTCGCTCTAAAGCCAGCATGGAGGCCAGCAACGCCGCCACCCAGAATATGCCCGGTGCAATTTCGCGCAGTATGGAAGGCTCCGGCCCTATGCCCAACGGGAACAGGCTGATGACAATCACAAAGAAAAACAGCGTACTCAGAATATCCGAGCGCCGCCGCATGGCCAGCAGCAGGTCACGTTGTACGATGACACGAAACAGTTCAAACATCGTTATGCTTCTTCCAGCCCAGACGCAGGCGCTTGATTTCACCCGAGGTCAGTTCGACTTCCTGATGCGTGGTCAGAATCACCATACCGCCCGCCGCCAGATGCTTCTGCAGTATAGACTGCAAAAACTGGCTGGCGTTCACATCCAATGCGGTAAAAGGCTCATCCAGTATCCATAATCTGCTTTTGTCGATCAGCAGGCGCGCCAGCGTGACGCGCCTTTTCTGTCCCTGAGACAATACCTGTGTAGGCAGGTCTTCATGGCCTTTCAGCCCCATGCGCTCCAGCGCGTTCCAGGCTTTCTGCCGGCTGACCTTGAAACCGTCCAGCGCGCAGGACACCCGTAAATTTTCGACCCCGGTCAAATCATCCTTTAGTGCGTTTTTGTGGCCGATGTAAACCAGTTCGGCCGCATATTCCTCGCGCTGTTTGCGTATGGATTTACCCTGCCACAGAATTTTGCCGGCAGTGGGTTCAATCAGACCGCACAGGGTTCTCAGCAAAGTGGTTTTACCGCTACCATTATGACCGTGCAGATAAAGCAGTTCCCCGGCCTGTAAGCGAAAACCCACATCCGAGAACAAACAGCGGTCACCACGCTCGCATTGCAGCCCGGCGACCTCTAGCACGGCATTGATCCGGGGCTTTTGTCAGTTCGGCAGAAAAAAAACATGGTCATAGGCGTGTTATTGATCAAAGGAATCCTGTCTGATGAAATGAATCAGGCATGGATCATAACGGTGCGCCAGAACAGGCACAAGCCGCTTTCAACAATTACACAGTCTGAGTGAGCGTTTACACGTCATGCACAGCCATATAAGAATCTTATAAATAAATGAATCATTTATTGATATAAATCAATGCGTTGATGTTGTTTGCATATTATGGGCTTGACTGCTATAAATATCATTCACGGCTCCATCAAGAGAGTTCGGTATTACACAATGGGGACGGGGCAGAACAGCAGGTAGCTGCACAATCTCGCACTCTTTTCTTCTTGAAAGCCATGTTTTATACGCAGTATTCCTGTTTACAGAGTTTTTCAGGCCTCAAGCGGCCTGACTCTCATTTTATAATTTATCCGAGGCAATAATGATGAGTAATTTAAGCCCGCAAGAGGAAGAACAAATCCTTAACAGCGCGCCCAGGGGAACTATGGCGCTTCTGCTGGTTTTTGCAGCCATGTTTTTCGGTGCCTGGCTGTTTATGTATTTTGTACTTTTTCTTGGGCACGGCCCGGTCAACTAGGAGGCTGTTATGCATGTAGATGCAACAGAAAAGAAGTGGATTTATATCAGCAGCATCATGACCGTCATCATGGTGGGCCTGCTTACTTTTTATGCCATTGGTGACAATATCCGCCCACCCAGTAATGGTGAAACCATCGACTCTACGCGGCTGCATTTGTCGGACGAATTCAATGAAGATAATCTGGGCGTTAAAACCAACGATGATGGCAGTGTCAGCGTAACTATGGTAGCGGCTCGCTACGGCTTTTATCCTCAGCGCATTGAAGTTCCGGCCAACACACCAATAAAATTTCGCATTGCCAGTTTTGATGTATTGCACGGCATTCATGTGCCTTTCACCAATTTAAGCACCATGGTGGTTCCAGGCTACATCTCGGAGGTGAATACCGAGTTTCCTACAAGCGGAGAGTACCCCATGTTCTGTAATGAATACTGTGGCCTGGGCCATGATCACATGTGGTCAAAATTGACCGTGGTGGATGCGGCTGGAGGAGATCAATAATGAAAAATTACGATAAGGCTACTGGCCTGAGTATGGCGAACATGTGGATCGCCTTTATCTTTTTCCTGGTGGCGGCCTTTCTGGGGCTGTTTCAGGTTGTTGAGCGCGCCGGGCTGATCCCGGAACTGGAAACACCGGTACTGTATTTCGCCTCGGTATCTACGCATGGCGTTCTCATGGGATTTGTACTGACCACCTTCTTTGTGATGGGTTTTGGTTATTACTGCGCCACCACCAGCCTGAAGCAATCGGTATGGAACAAAGGACTGGCCTGGTTCGGCTTTTTCCTGTCCCTGAGTGGCGTTCTTATGGCCGCTTACCCCCTGCTGACCGGTCAGGCTTCGGTACTCTATACCTTTTATCCGCCACTGGGTGCGCATCCGCTGTTTTATATCGGAGCCACGCTGCTGGTTGTCGGTTCCTGGGTGTGGTGTCTGCAGATGATTATGATGATGCACGTATGGAAAAAAGCGCATCCGGGTGAGGCCGTGCCACTCATCATGTTTGGTACTACGGCCAATGCAACCCTGTGGCTGTGGACCAGTGCCGGCGTGGCTTCCGAGATTCTTTTCCAGCTTATCCCCTGGTCACTGGGTTATATTGAAACCATTGATGTGGGCCTGTCCCGCACCCTGTTCTCCTGGACTTTGCACGCCATTGTTTATTTCTGGTTGTTCCCGGCTTATCTGGCTCTTTATACCCTGGTGCCTAAGGCAGCTGGCGGCCGCCTGTTCAGTGATGAGATGGGACGTATCGCCTTTGTCATGCTGCTGGTTTTTTCCGTACCCATTGGCTTCCATCATTTGTATATGGACCCGTTCCAGTCTGCCGGATTCAAATTCCTGCACATGCTGGGCACTTTCATGGTGATGGTACCGACTTTGCTGACCGGCTTTACCGTGATTGCCTCACTGGAAATTTCCGGTCGTCTGCGTGGTGGTAAAGGTCTGTTTGGCTGGATAGGCGCATTGCCCTGGAAAGACCCTCTGGTGCTGTCTGCCGGACTGGCTTTGCTGATGCTCACGGTGGGCGGTTTTGGTGGTGCCATCAATGCCAGTTATGCAATGAACACCCTGATACATAACACGCAATGGGTCACTGGCCATTTCCATCTGATTTTTGCCGGTACAGTTGTCATTCTGTACATGGGTGTTGCCTATCACATCTGGCCGAAAATGACTGGCAGGCAACTGGCTTCTGCCGGCCTGGCACGCATGCAATTATGGCTGTGGTTCTGGGGCATGCTGGTTCTGACTCTGCCGTGGCATGTTCTGGGACTGCTGGGACAACCCCGGCGTATTTCATCAACACCTTACGATAGCCCGCTGGTTCAACAGTGGTTCCCGTATGAAGTGGCGATGGCCGTGGGCGGTGTCATCCTGTTCATTGCCGCCGCCATGTTGATATGGAATCTGTTCCGGGCACAGGGCAACAATCCGGCTGAAGCCAACACAGAAATGGAATATGCCGTACCGGTACACCCGGTTCTGCACATACCCAAGCTTCTGAACAGCTTTGCTTTCTGGAATATTGTTGTGCTGGTTTACATGATTGCAAGCTATGGTTACCCCATCATACAGTTCTTTATGATGGATACTCATGGCACTACTTTGTGGGGAGTTTTAAAGATGAAACTGATTTATACCTCATTGGCATTGCTGGCTGTTGCGATTTGCGGCCAGGCGCTTGCCGAGCCTTCCTCAGAAGTTGCGTTTGACAAAGAAACTCGCGCTTTGCTGAAGTCTGGTGATATTGAACGCGGCTTCACTATCGCCAAAAAGAAGAAATGCGGGCGCTGTCATGGCGGGCAGGCTCCAGGGCTTTCGGATGATACCGAACAGCCCAATCTGGCTGGCCAGATGGCTTCCTATACCTTTAAACAGTTGATGGATTATCGTAGTAAACATCGTTCATCCAGAAAAATGTCCAAACGAGCCAAGCATCTTAAAGTACAGGATATTGCGGATATTTCGCAGTACTATGCCAGCCTGGATGCCGCTCCTTCTTCCGGAATAGCCGTTGATCCGGCCATTACCCGTCTGGTTTACAAGGGTGATCCAAAGCGCATGATTAATCCTTGCGCCACTTGTCATGGTCGCAAAGGGGAGGGTGGCAAGCATGATTCTGCCGCGCTAACCGGTCAGAGACGCAGCTATTTTATCAACACCATGGCCAGCTTCCAGGAAGAGGATCGCAGCAATGATATTTATTCAAGAATGCGTTTAATTGCTGAGGAACTGACCGAAGAAGAAATTGAAGGCCTGGCCGATTTTTATGCTTCCACTGATCCTGATAATGAGGATGAGGAAGAATAATTTCGGGTGAGTCACAGCAGACATACTCAGCCGCACTGTTTCCATTGCGGCTTACCACTGCAAAACACGCCACAACCGCCATCCCTTACTGTTTCAGGGGATGAGCGGTTTTTTTGTTGCCACGGCTGTCAAGCGGTTTGTGAAACCATCGTAAATGCCGGCCTGCAGGACTATTACCAACACCGCAGTATCAGCGATCTGAGCCAACAGGCTGCCGCCTTACCCGAACTACTGGAACAACTCAAAATCTATGATCGTGAAGATGTGCAGCGCAGTTTTGTGCATCATTGCGATCAATGGCGCGAAGCCTCTTTACTGCTGGAGGACATTCGCTGCCCGGCCTGTCTGTGGCTGAATGAACGTCATCTTCGCCAACAGCCCGGTGTGCTGGAAGTGCACATGGATGCCGCTACACAACGTTTGCGCGTGCGCTGGGATCCGCAGCAAATCCAGCTGAGTGAAATTCTTCACAGCCTTTCTGCGATAGGCTATATCGCCCACCCCTATGATGCCAGTCGCAGTGATCAGTTACACCGGGCCAGAAAAAGGCGCAGCCTGCAAAGACTGTTATACGCAGGAATACTCGGCATGATGGTCATGCAATTTTCCATCAGTGCCTATTTGTTCGGCCAGGCTGATGCCGCCGGTCACTTACCTCTGTGGATCATCGTCGGACGCTGGACCAGCCTGTTCGTTACCACCACCCTGCTGGCCTATCCCGGCCAGGATTTTTTCATCGGTGCCTGGCAGGATTTTCGCAACCGCCGCCTGGGTATGGATATTCCTATTGTGATCGGTATGAGCGCCGCCTGGCTGGGAAGTGTTTATGCCACCCTGATGCAGAGCGGCGAAGTTTATTTTGATTCCATTGCCATGTTTATTTTCTTCCTGTTACTGGCTCGCCACTGGGAAACCGAAGCACGCCTGCAGGCGGCCGACCATCTTGACCGCCTGGCGCTGGCCGTTCCTCAATTTGCCTATTGCCTGAACAGCCGGCAGCAGTGGCAAAAAAAAGCGGTTATGGATATTACAGCGGGAGATAAAGTGCGCGTGCTTCCCGGTGAAACCCTGCCGGTCGATGGCATTCTTCTTGACGGTATCAGTGAATTCGATGAATCGGTTCTCACCGGTGAGTCCCGTCCGGTTGTTCATCATCCAGGCGAGGCCGTGATTGCCGGCTCTGTGAATGGCGAGCAAATGATCATCATTGAGGTCAGTCGTGCCGGCAATGCCACCACTATTAATGATATTCAGCGCCTGGTCGATCAGGGGCTGGAACAAAAACCGCATTCCGCTTTATTAGCCGATTTGGCAGCTCGCTGGTTTGTACGCCTGATACTTTTAATCGGTTTTTTAACGGCTGGCCTGTGGCTGTATTTTGACCCGCAACAATGGCTGAGTAACACCATTGCGGTACTTATCGTTACCTGTCCCTGCGCGTTGGCACTGGCCACACCGGTTGCCCTGATTATTGCTTCCGGACGCTTTGTTGAGCTGGGCGTCCTGCCTCTTAATATGTCTGCACTTGAGCCTCTTGCCAATGCCTCACTGGCCGCATTTGATAAAACCGGCACTCTGACTCAGGGTCAGCCACGTTTACACAAGGTTTTGTTATTTGGCGATCAGAATAAAAAACAATGTCTGCATTATGCGGCTCTCCTGGCTGCCTCTTCAGAGCACCCGCTGGCTAAAGCCATTTTGCGTGAAGTAGCCGACGCTCCCGTTCAGGGAGTATTGCAACAGGCCAGCAATCATCCCGGGGCCGGTATTGAGGGTGTCGTTGACGGTCATAAGTGGCGATTGGGAAAAGCCGATTTCTGTACCCAGCATGCGCAAAAATTCATGCAAGTTGAAGAGGATAGCTACAGTCAGGTACATCTGGCCCGTGAGGGTCAAGTACAGGCCATCTTCCTGTTTACCGACCCGATGCGTACCGGCCTGCACTCATTGGTACATGATCTGCATTCTCTACAGGTGTCACCCTGCGTTATTCTCAGTGGAGACCACAGCAGGGCTGTGCGTAAACTGGCGCAAGAATTGCACTTTGATGATTATCACAGTCGCCTGACTCCAGCGGAAAAACTGCACTGGATTCAGCAACAGCAAAAGCTGTCAAAACGGATCATTATGCTGGGTGATGGCATCAATGATGCGCCGACACTGGCTGCTGCCGATGTTTCCCTTTCACTGGCTGATGCAAGTGATATGGCTACTGCCAGCAGTGATTTTTTGTTGCTGAATAATGATCCCGCCCAATTACCCGCCAGTATTCAACTAGCCCGCGATACTCAGCGTAATATTCGCCAGAATCTCAGCTGGGCGGCTGCTTATAATATTGTAGCCATACCGCTGGCTGCGTTGGGATTCATTCCACCCTGGGGAGCCGCTCTTGGTATGTCTGCCAGTTCCTTGCTGGTCGTACTTAACGCATCCAGATTACGCAAAAAACGGGCTGATAATGGTTAAGCCGGGTGTGCTAATATTGTTTTTCACCCTAAGGATTCTACAAGCTCATCGTCCATACTCTATTTATTCTATCTTTAATTTAACAGGCGGTTTCACCTAATATGATGACTCATAAGACTTTATTCTTCAGACTCTTTTCTGCTTCTTTGTTGCTGTGCATCTTTTCAACGGCTACAGCCTTTGAATCCCAATCATCAAAGCCCGTAAAAACCGGGCCTATCGATAATGCCTGGGATATGCCGCCTCTGGTTCTTCCTGATCTTCAAGGCACTACCCGCAAACTGCAGGACTGGAAAGGCAAGGTTATTCTACTTAATTTCTGGGCCACCTGGTGCGGTCCCTGCCAAACCGAAGTCCCTCATTTAATAGACTTTCAAAACCAATATGCAGACAAAGGCTTGATGATTGTGGGTGTGGCTCTGGATGAGCCCCGCAAGGTGGAAAACTTTGCCCGCAGCCTGGCTATTAACTATCCGATATTACTGGCTGACCCGCAAACCGAAAGCCGGTTACTGCCACTATGGGGTAACTCCTCAAGAGGCCTGCCTTTTACTGTAGTTATAGGTCGTGACGGGCATCTGCATTACATGCTGAATGGTGTACTGGATGAGGAAGGTTTTAATGATAATGTTCTGCCTTTGTTAGAACAGGCCGTTTCCCAGAAAACAGCTGACAAAACCAGATAGCAGCCCTCTTTTTACAGTTTGCATCACTAACAAAAAAAGGCTGAAGCCAGTTGGCTTCAGCCTTTTTTGTTTCCAGCAATCTGGTGCTCATCATTCAACTCAGATTTGTGACTACTCAGCCGCTGAATAATTACCTGATCTTTATCAGTTACCGAGCCACCCCGGGCACAGCTTTATTTTTCGCTGCTGACAATCTCTTTCCGATCCGGTAATAACCATTCAATTTTATGAGACTTTCTCAATGCCTGCAGATAATTATTACGCTGTTCCTCCAAAAAGGCCTGTCTGATACGTTCCTCAATCTCAAAAAATGTTTTCTGCTGAGACGCGCGTCGCCCGCTAATCATAACCAGATTAAATCCTGCTGGTGTTTCAATCACCTCACTGATTTCATTATCTTTGAGACCCTGTAGGGCTTTTTCAATCTGCGGGTAACCCGATCCCTCAACACGCCAGCCAACACTGCCATTTTTAGCTCTTCCGTATGGATCAATACTAAGCTGCCCAGCCAATACGAAAAGGCTTTCTCCATTAAGAATTCGCTGACGAACCTGTTCAGCCTGTTCTCTGCTTTTTAATACGATCTGGCCTATGTCACGATACTCCGGCATATAACCTATTTTTTTATTTTTATTGAAATATTCACGCAATACCGACTTGTCAGATACCCACTCTTTGGTTTTGATATCCATTAACATGCGGGGTAGCAGTATGTTTTTAAATGCCGCTACTTCTTCTTCAACATGGATACCCAAATCCTGAGCTGCGCGAGCAGCCAGCAAGATATCAAGAAATTCATCCATGCGTTCCTGCTGCAACTCTTTATTATCTTGAGCGGCCAGTGAACTGCCCGGTGGAATACGTACATCACGGAAATAGATTTTAAAGCCATCCGCCTGTGCCAGCAGAGTATCATCTTTCGGCCAGGTCAAACGTGAAGGCCAGGTTTTCAGATGATAGCGCTGTGCCAACTCTTTGAAGTTTTCAGCACGTTGCTGCTTGAATTGTCTGGAGACATAAGCGGATCGTGCCGCTGCCAGCGCATCCGGATTGCCCCGATAGAGCTCCTTGAAGCGCTGATCTTTGGCTGCCGGAATTTTTATGCTGTTACGGATATGTTCCACATATTTCTGATACAGCAAGCCACTGCGGTAATTGGCTACTTCACTGGCAAAGTCAGGAGTGTTTTGCAAACCCATTGCCAAGGCTTCCTGACGCAATATCTCTGCATCCACCAGACGTGTAAGCATAGTGCCTCTAACCGCCGCCTGTTCTTTAATCTCCAGCGTTGGAAACTGTGTTGCAAAAGGAGCACTGGCTATCGTGCCTTCTAACTGTTCGGCCGTAATGGCCACACCATCAACCTTTGCAAGAACCTGCCCTTCATTGGTAGTTGCCTGCAAAGGAAGAACCACCAGTAACAAACTGGTTATTACCAAACTACGTAAAAACGCTAATCTGCGCATATGCCACTCTCTATTGGTTATTGATAGGTAACTACTCAGCGAGCAGTTACAGGTACGGGTAACCTTTTATACCATTACTGATATTCGGCTGATCAATATAAAAATTGTGGGTTTACCACGGTAAATGTTTATTTTTTTTAAACACGACCTGGTGAAACCCGAAACTTGATAATGTTATTCCAGTGATAAAAAAATAGGGGGCAAAAGCCCCCTATTTCCAGCAACGAGTCAAACTACCCCGTTGTTTGTTTTCCCTCTACTTTTTAGACAGTGGAGGAATTTTTCCGCCCAGATCAGGTGCCGATGCATGCATCCAGCTGATAGCATCATCCAGGCTGTTCATTACGGACTTGCCTTTCCACTTCTTCTTCTTGGCGATCAGGGCAACACCCTTATCGTTAGACTCGTGGCAGGTAGCACACTTGAACGGACCGTGGCTGCCATCCGGATTGTATTGCGGAGCCTGTTTGTAAGTGGTTACATCCACTGTAGGCGTGTCCGGATACAAACCGTGGATAGACTGGTGACAAGCCTGACAAGCCAGACCCGCATGTCCTTTCGAATAACGCATCAGGCTGTATTTACCTGGCTGGTTAATCGGGAAGGCAACACCACCCTGACCTTCAACATAAGGCGCCGCGTGGCAATCCGCACAGTGAGGGGCACCGGCTGACAGCCAGTAATCCTTACCATGAGTAGCTGCACTGTAGGGTACAGCTGCAGCACCCGTTGCACCTTTAGGCAATTTCAGTGATTTGATATCGACCGAAGGATTAGCAGACAGCGGCACTACGCTGATGTCACCATCTTCATCTTTGGATACCATAGGACCATCACCTTTCAGGGCAATTACCGCAATATCCGGAATCATTCGATCATCAGACCAGGTTTTCAGGATACCCGACTTCTTCTTGTCGTCGCGTCCTTTGCGGGTCAGATGTACTTTCGGATCCAGATACTGCTCTTCCAGAACCTTACGGCTAACACCGATCGCTTTGGCTATATCATTCAGTGACTTGTTACGCAGGGTCTTACCTTCCTGTTTGAAAGCCTGAGTGATGCTGTCACGCTGATACAGTTCACGAGAGAGTTGGTTATGGCAGTTAGTACACCAGAGGCCTTTACCGCCTTTCTTATTACCAATTTTGGATACGTTGGTCTGCAACCATTTTCCGATAGCAGTCAGATGTTCCGGTGTTTCTACACCATCGGTATCTTTACCCGGATTTGAATGCACGTCACGTCCGGCAAAACAGCCGCCTTTGGTATCGCGGTTATCCGATTTTGCGTAGGTGTTTTTGCCATCTTTCGTGATGGGATAGCCGTCCATGGAGCCATCAAAACGATGGGATGGATGACAGCCTGCACAAGTTCCGGTACGACCCTTTGAATCAGGTAAGGGACGCATATGCAAATGCGCATAATGCAACGCTTCTGTCAGAGAAGGTAATGGCGTATCGTCCTCAACCTTATCACCACTGACAGCTTCTTCTTCACCTTTGGAAATAAGAACACCGATCACATTATCCGCGTGGCATTTCTGGCACAGAACCGGATCACGACCAATGCGGTTATCTTTGGAACGGCTGTCGGCATCATAATTAGCCAGGAACTCGGTACCATTCTTGTCATCATGAATTTCAAGAATGGAAACCGAGGTCGCTTTCAGGTTGGCAATCCAGTCACTTGCGCCCAGACCTTTCCAGAAAGCTTTTTCTGCCTTGTATTTTTTATACTTCTTGCCATTCGCGTTCTTGTTGGAGTGGCAGTTCGCACAGTTAGGCACGTCAATCGGGTTGGTACCGATAAATTTCACCGGTTTGCCGCTGTGGCTATCAATAACCGGTTTACCGGTTTCTGCATCAACCAGAGCCGCCCATGCTTCCTGATAAGGCTGCACTTCATCTTCGGTCAGCATTAAAAGATCTTTTTTGGCATTACGATCACCGAAAGGCGTGAGAGGAAGTCCCAACGCATCCCAGATGCCGGGGTTAGTCAAAACAATGGGCACATTTTCAAGAACCGGTGATTTGGTATAAACAATGGTTCCCTTTTTGCCGGTGTAATGCAAATGACCGCCACTCATGGGGCTGGGAACAGCCGCACCTGCGGGACCATTATCCTGAGGGATAGGGATTTCTATACCGACACGTTTTTTCTCGCTGTCTTTGCTGGTTTTCTTGGGATTACTGCCTTTCAGGTCTTTATATACATAAAGATGTGTGAAATAAGCATTAGCCACATTCTCTTTGTCGCCAATCTTACCGTCACCATTCACGTCATAAGGCACATTCCAATAATGTAGCTTGTCGCCTTCTGAATAGGTGTTACCGACAAAACCATACTCGATTTTCATGCGTTTCTTGCCATCAACCAGTATGTCCGGATGGGCAGGATCAGCTCCGAGTAATTTTGGCTTATCTTTGCCGGTTGCTGTTTTAATTACCTGGCTCTGAATAGAGTTATATGGTGGCAGTACGCAGCAATATGAAAAATCAAAACCGGTACAATGCATACCCAGTTCATAGTTCAGCGTAATATTATAGTCATTTTTCGGTGTATTTTTTGCTGCAGTTGCAGCCTGCACAGCGGTTGCTGAAAAACACAGCAACACCACCGCCAGTAGAAACGTCAAGCGCCTTGAAATCATTGTTATTTCCCCCAGTTATAGATACAGGTCTAGCTCAGTCTTTGTGTTTTTCTATATAGAAAGAGCCACCTGTTGACATTTTTAACACATTGTAAAATAGCTAACAAGTAAAAATTTACTGTTAGCTATATTTAACTTTTTACCCATATTACCGTATCAAACATTGCTTAAATGTTAATATTTAGCCTCTAAGATAACGATCTTTTATTGAAGTGTATTTTCCACCAATGGTTTCGCATCGGATTGCGGTACATGGCATTGGCTACAATTGAATCTTGCTCCTGAAACTTCTTTCTTGTCACCCTTGCCGTTAAAGCCACCATAGTGACTGCGGCTCATCGGCAATTTACTGCCTTTGTGATATTTGATATCTATTCGATCCAGACGGTCATGACATTCCAGGCATTGGTTGTCATCCTGCGAGATGGGTAAATATCTTTCCACGCCATGCGGTACTTGTGGTGGAACCTGCCCAAAACCGGAATAAGCTCTGGATAAGCGTTCCGATTTTCCTGCTTTGGTATCCGGATAGCTAACAGAAGCCGGTGACGGCGTATCAAATACACTGGTCTTACTCAGACCCAGACTGTCTTCCTTGATACTGCTTGAGGTTGCGCAGGCTGATGTAAATAACATGATTCCCAACAATAAAATTTTCGTTTTCATTTTACTCTCCTGTAGTGAGCCTGGGGTTTGAATGTGCGGGTTGATGAGTACTTGTTTTGAAGCGATAACGAAACTGCAGCGTGTCTTCCGGACAAACTGTGATACAACGGCCACAGTTTGTGCATTCTCCAGAAATAATCATTCCCTGTTGTGCGGCTTTGGAAAAATTCAGAACAGCGGGTTCCGGGCATACCTTGATGCATTCACAACAATGGGTACAGGTGGGCGCATCAAAACCGATACGCAGCAAAGCCAGTTTTCCCACCAGCGCATAAAACGCACCCAATGGACAAATTCTTCCGCACCAGCCGTCACGCTGAACCAAAAGATCAAACAGAAAAATACCCAGTATGGCTGTCCATCCCATGCCCACCCCAAATATAAGTTCGCGGTGAAACATACTGATCGGGCTGACCCATTCAAAAGCTGCCAGGCCGGTTATTGTGGATAGCAGTAATGTCAGTATCAATACGCTGTAGCGTAATTGTTTACTCAAACGAAAGTTATCGTTGATGTGTAATCGCTTTCTCAGCCAGGCGGCTAGATCGCTGACCATATTGATCGGGCATACCCATGAACACCAGACTCTTCCTCCGATAAGCGCATAAAAGCCCAACACAATCGCTGCGCCTATCAATAATTCATTTTGCGGCATATGCCGGGTAAACATTATTTGCAAGGAAGCAAAGGGATCGGCCAGTGGAATGAATCCCAGTAATTTTGATGCGCTGAGATTGCCGACAATGATAGGGGTTTCTGCAATATTCCAGCCCCAGTGTGCTGTGCCATAAAACAGTAGCAAAATCGTAATCTGAAGCGTTCTTCTATATATAAGGTAACGCCATACTGACAACTTGCCACGCATACTTTTGGGCATGACAAAAGGGCGCACCGGCTTGCCGTTGGGACCCAGTTTATTTTCTTTGGCCGCAGTATTCATCACAGCTCGCCCTTGTTCAAATAATCCAGCCCTCCGGCTGGTTGATCATCGGGGGATTTTATTTTTGCTGCCGGTTTAAAATCTTTTGTTATGCCGGCTTCGTTTTTCCAGCCCAGGCGGTAATGGCTGCCAATCTTTCCCTGTACCAGGTCGGGCGGCACTACCCGTATTGCGGCCTCATCGGTGGGACAGGCTTTTTCGCAAATACCACAGCCGGTGCAGGCCTCACTGTGTACCAGCGGTACGAACATGGCATGTTTACTGAGTTTACGCGGGTGATGCTCAACACTGATAGCCTTACCCTGCACCGGGCATTCACGATGACAGATTTCACAACGCAGCCCCTGCCAGGACAGACAGTTTTCTATATCGATAACCGCCAGACCCATTCTTGAATCATTAATCCGGCTTAATTGCGGCGTTAATGCACCGGTCGGACAGGCCTGCTTGCAGGGAATATCCTCGCACATATAACAGGGCACTTCGCGCGGCGTAAAATAAGGAGTACCTATGGCCGCTGTATCGCCAACCGGAGCCAGTTTGAGCGTGTCATAGGGGCAGGCCCGCACACACTGACCGCATTTTATGCAGCTTGCATTAAAATCGGCTTCGGCCAGCGCACCGGGAGGACGTATGGCCGTTGCGGTTGCCTGTGCCTGTTGCTGTAACAGATAAGCCCACAGCAACCCGCCACTGGCCACCAACGCACCCCGTTGCGCGGTACGAGTAAGAAATTCACGTCGATTCAAGCTTGTTTTTTTCATCGTAGGATGACTGCTATGCGGACCGATCAGCCGTTCACAGTCGCTGCTGAACGGCTGCCATCCATCAGCCCGATCAGGCCTTGTAAACCTTCACGGCCGCTTTCTTGAAGTCGGTTTCTTTCGACATCGGGCAAGTCGCATCCAGACACACCTTGTTAACAAAGGCCGCTTCATCAAAAAATGCAATAAAGGTATAGCCTTTCGGGGGACTGTTACGACCCTGGGTTTCAATCAGGGCTTTGAATTTGCCCCGTCTTGATTCAACTACGGCCACGTCATTTCTTACCATACCGCGCTTTTCCGCGTCATCCGGATGCATGAATAATTGAGCATTGGGAACTGCACGATGCAATTCCGGAACGCGCTGGGTCATGGTTCCGGTATGCCAATGTTCCAGTACCCGTCCGGTTGACATCCACAAGTCGTAGTTTTCATCCGGCTGTTCCGGAGGCGCTGCGTAAGGGCGGAAAAATATCTTGGCTTTACCGGCCAGTTTGGTTTTATTCTTGTCGGTTACACCATCAAGATTTCCGCTAGGAAGTGCCTTTAGTGCCTTGCCATAAAAAGAGATGCCTTCACCTTTTTTTACATAAGGGTCATATTTTTCATTGAAACGCCAGCGGGTTTCCTTGCCATTGACAACCGGCCATCTTAAGCCACGTACATCATCACGATAATAAGTATCAAATTCAGCCAGATCATGCTGGTGTCCTACACCAAACTGACGATATTCATTAAACATGGCTTTTTCGGGAAACCAGCCATCGGCCAGTTTTTCAGCAATATGATTGGCGTGTCCTTTGGAAACGCTGTTATCCGGCCAGCTAACCTTGCGGTTTTCCTGCGTGGCAAACAACACATCATAAAGATTGTCTTCGGGGGAATAGCCCATCTTTTCGGCATCGGCCAGCACACTGGCCAGTTTACCATCTTCAAATCCAGCTGCTTTTAGTCCCGGTACTGCACTATCACCCCAAACATCTTTCAATTTGAAGCGTTTGGCAAATTCCAGAATCTGCCAGACATCACCCATGGCTTCGCCCGGTGGATTGGTTTGCTGACGCCAGGCCTGGGTACGGCGTTCGGCATTGCCGTACAAACCCCATTTTTCAAAAATCATGGCTGTCGGCAAAATCAGATCGGCCACTTTTCCGGATATAGTGGGATAGGGATCAGAACAGATAATAAAATTGTCCATTTTGCGTGCCGCCTTCAACCAGTGATTGGCATTGGCTGTAGCCTGAAACGGGTTATTAACCTGCACCCAGGCCCATTTAACCTTGCCATCTTCCAGATCACGCATAATCTTGGTGATATGACTGCCTACTTTCGGATTAAGCGTTTTGGCCGGCAGTTTCCATAATTGTTCGCTGCGTGCTCTGTGTTTGGGATTGAATACCACCAGATCAGCTGGCAAACGATGCGCAAAGGTTCCCACTTCGCGGGCTGTGCCACAAGCGGATGGCTGACCGGTTAGAGAGAATGCGCCACTGCCCGGTTGAGCCTGTTTGCCCAGTAACAAATGCAGCATATAGGCCTGTTCATTGACCCAGCTACCGCGATAATGCTGGTTCATGCCCATTGTCCAGAAGCTGATCACCTTGCGATTTTTTTGCAGATAAACATCAGCCAATGCTTGTAACTTTTGTTTGTGTGATTGCAGTGATTCGTCCTGATCACCTTTCGATAATTGCGCCACGAAATCCAGCGTATAGGGTTCTACCCCTTTCTTGAATTCTTCAAAGCTGATCAGCCAGTGCTTCATGGCTTTGCTACGGTGATTTTGTTTGACTTTTTCTCCGGCTGTTTTGCGCTGTGCGATGGCCTCATCCTTGTCCAGCGTTATCTCCAGCTCTCTGGCCTGCGTGTCTTTTTCTGCCGCATAAGCATACTTGCTTGTACCGCGCATGCCGTAGCCTATATCGTATGGGCCTGTCGCAAATACACAGTGTTTTTTAACAAAATCATGATTGACCGCATCCCGTTTGATGGCTTCGCGTGCCAGGTAGTTCCAGATAGCCAGATCGGTTCCCGGCTTGAAGACAATTTCCTCATCGGCAATATCGGATGTCTGATTGGATGATGTAGTCAAATTGATGACTTTTACATTGTCGTCACTTAAACGCCGGTCTGAAACACGCGCCCATAAGATGGGGTGGCACTCGGCCATATTGGCGCCCCATGTGACCACCGTGTCGGTATATTCAATATCATCATAATTGCCTGCCGGTTCATCAATGCCAAAGGTCTGGATGAATCCGACTACCGCTGAGGCCATGCAATGACGTGCATTCGGGTCAATATTGTTACTGCGGAAACCGGCCTTCATTAATTTAGCAGCCGCGTAACCTTCCGGAATGGTGTACTGACCCGAGCCAAATATGGCTACACCGTGTGGACCCAGTTCGTTATAGGTTTTCCTGAACTGACCTTCCATTTCATCAAAAGCTCTTTTCCAGCTAACCGCCTGAAACTGCCCCTGTTTGTCGAACTTGCCATTTTTCATGCGTAGCAAGGGCTGGGTTAAACGGTCCTTACCGTACAGAATTTTGCCATTGAAATAGCCCTTGATACAGTTAAGTCCGCGATTGACAGGTGCATCAGGATCACCTTTGGTGGCAACTACCCGGCCATCTTTGGTGGCCAGCATAATGCCGCAACCGGTTCCACAAAAGCGGCATACACCTTTATCCCACTGCCAGTCAGCCTCGGCTTCTTTTGCTGCCGCTGCTACGGTTTGGCTAATGGGTAAACCCATGGCAACTGCTGCCGATGCCGCAGCGCTGCTTTTAAGAAATTCTCTACGTGTCTGGCTCATATCAAGTCTCCGCTAAGGCCGTTCTTGTGACGGGATTGTAATCAGGTTCAATCATTCAAATATTCTGGAACAGGTCCGGAAGTGCCATTATCCAGCGCATCCAGATCCTGCTGGCTTACGGCTGCATAATTTTTCTTATCTTCTCCAAAATAGTGGGATACCATTTCGGCATAAATAATATTCGGGAGTTTTTTCAGGCGCTTGAGACCGGCCACCTCATCATCTATGGTTTCGGCCTCTTGCGTGATAATCATGCGGCCTGTATCGGGGTCAGAATGATGCACATCCACACCTGTCTGTTTATTCAGGCAGTCAATCACTTCGTGCAAACTCTCTTTCTTGCTGATGACCAAAATAGTAGAAAGATTCATAACCCTCCCCGGTACAAATCTGTTTTTCCGGCTAGCCGGAAAACTTTGGTTTTAATCCTATCCGTAAGCAACAGAAAAATTTTTTATCTGCAATGGATAAGGTTGCTATTTATTATCTCTCTCTAAGCAATAAACTCTTCTGTAAAATAATTTATTACCATTACCCGCCAGTCTTTACTTTTATTTTTCAAAGTACGTGGCTTGCAATTTGCTGATTTTTACTGCCTTCACTCCTCACAACACTATTCTTGTTTTATTGCTGCAGCCTTCTTATTATTATTATTTTCAGCGCATCTCTATTCATCTTATTTAGCAGATGCTGTTTCCTGCGGTGCTATCTCTACCGCCGATGCCTGTTTTATGACTTCCTGTTTTTTATCAATATATTCAATTAATTTATCCGCACCTTTTAATTGCGGATCTATTCTCAGCGCTTCATTAGCCATAGCCTGTGACATGCTGAACTTTTGTTCATGCAGGTAAGCCAGTGCCAATGCCATATACAAGTGAGCATTTTCACTATCCAGCATTATGGCTGCCTGGTATTCTTCTATGGCTTCCTTATTGCGATTTGTGGTCATTAACAAACCCGCCAGGCTGCTGTGCGCGGATACCAGTTCCGGCTGTTTTTCTATGGCCTGCCGGAATATTTTTTCAGCTTGTGAAATCTTGTTTTCAGACCAGAGTCGATTTCCTTCTTTCACCAGATCTTGTGCAGCATCCGCCATCACCTGGAATGAGAACAGCATCAAAAGAAGCAGAATTACGGTGGATGGCAATCTTTTTCTAACCATATTCAATCTCTCCGAAAAAAACGCCCCTTTCTTTCGAAAGGGGCATAAGAGCATCATACTTTAGGAGTAGATGTTAGAGGACTACTTGTAACGGGCCTTGAAATCAGCCGCTGCTTTTTTACGGCGGGCCTTTTCCTTGGCATCCATTTTATTCAGATACCACTTGTGGTCCTTGCTGTTAAGCATCTTGTTCAATTCAGCCTTCAGGTGCTTGGCTGCCTTGATTTTCCTGGCATCTTTTGAAGCCAGACCTGCGGCGATCAAATGCTCAACCTCCGGTACCATTTTGGTATACATATGCTTGGCAAGGTCATAAGTACCGTGCCAGTGCGTATAGTCCGGTGCCTGCATAGAGGCTGCATGACGAGCACGACGACCTTCATGGTGCCACAGTTCAAACCAGATCCAATCCAGTTTGTTACTGAATTTGGCAGGTTTCAACAAAGGCTTGGCTGCTTTGTACAGAGCTCCACCCGGTTTGCCATATTTCTCGTTATACAGCTCCACCAGTCCATCATACTGTTGGTAGAAACCATCTACGAAATTATCGTTATGACAGGCTGAACACACATCTTTCATATTATCCCGACGTGTTTCCCAGTTCACAGAAGCACCCGGCAGACCCATTTTCTTATCGGATACTTCCGGTCTTACTGATACAGGAGGACGGTTGTTCCAACTGATGCGCATGCCCACATCATGGGTCACATTCTGTTTACGTGTAGCACTCATATGACAGGTAGCACAGGTGGGCGCCGCATAATAATCTTCACCCGGAATCCATTTTTCATTATCCAGATTCATCTTGTCGATGTTGGCAAAGAATGAAATACCATGCTTGGATTCTTCATAGATTTCTTTTTGCGGATGATCCGGTCCCAGATGGCATTTACCACAGGTATCAGGATGACGAGCTTGTGCTACAGAAAATTCATGACGTTGATGGCAAGCTGTGCAAGCGCCTTTACTACCATCGGGGTTGATGCGGCCAATACCGGTATTCGGCCAGGTAGCCGGGTCCAGTTTACCATCTTCCAGAACTTTGATAGGTGCACCATGACACTGCCAGCAACCGTTTACTGCTGCTGCCGAGTTGCCTTGCGGAAAGCCCTCGGTAATAAAAGCACTGTTACCTTCAATTACTTCCGCCAACAGGTTATCCAGTGAACCCAGGATGTTACCGGCAGCCGCGTGATGAGACTCGCCGACTTCTTTCACTTCTTTTTCATGGCAATTGGAGCAGTCTTTTGGAGAGACAATAATTGAAATCGGTTGTTTGCCTTTTTTGTGCTTGAACGCATCGGCGTCTTTGGCATCGGCCTGATGGCATTCAAAACAACCGACTTTGGCACGATAATGTTTGCTTGAACCCCACATCTGAACCAGACCCGGGTCTTTTTTCTTGTGGCATGCCACACATTTTTTGGTTTCTTTCGACATTTCGCTGGGCGGTGTCTTCACCGACGCCGTAGCAGCAAATGATACCGTGACCAAACAGATCACGGCCAATATAGATCTCAACATGATGCAACTCCCCTCTATAGCTTATTTAATACGTTATTTTATGGGTAGCAGTTGCCGCTGGTGGCAATTCCCATACTCGCAGTATGGAGTAAAGCACAAAACCATTTTTTTTCTATTGATATTTATCAATGCACAAGTATTTTTTATATGATCTAGTTTATCCTTATATTTTAATTCTCTTTGCGGGGACACCTCCCCAGGTTTCTCCTGCCGCTATATGTGTCCCTTTATTTACCACCGCCCCGGCAGCCACAATAGCCTCATCTTCAATAACTACGCCCGACATAATGACGGCATGCGCTCCTATGGTCACATAATTGCCCAGTTGTATGCCTGCCAGTGATAATTGTCGGCCTTCCAGTGCATGCCCGAACAATACTGCGTCATGGCCAATAATGCAGTTATCTCCCACCGAGGTCAGAGTTGGATCAAGTATTGCTCCCGCACTGTAGCTATCTGAAGTTTCACTGTTTTTTTAAGAATCTTGTTTGGCAAAAACCATTCATAAGCATGCTCATGCTACCGATAGAAATAACTTATAAA
>JAHXHF010000397.1 GCA_025656895.1 gamma proteobacterium symbiont of Bathyaustriella thionipta | reverse complement strand
TGAATTTTACAGACATTTTGTTTTTTTGGTTTGTTATAAACTTCCTACTATTATACTAAATTATGTCTGTTAAGTCCGACAGACTCCTAGCGGGTGCTTTGCCAGCCAACAATGAAATCAACGACCAAATAAAGAAAACACATGACGGTATCTAATTAATACATTGGTCGGCTTGTTCGACCTTGCTTTAAGCTGTACGTTTGAATAACAACGGCTGTCATAATCTGACGCCCGACAATATCGGAAACTTGCAGCCAGCTAACAGCATGAGCACATTAACGGATATTAACCAAAACGAAAAGTGGCTCGTTGATACCACTCTAAAAGAACGCTACAACCGGGATGTTGAATTACAGGTGGTTGACTGTGAAATACGTCTGCATCGCGGTGACCGGGAACTGACCAGCGTCCCCAGTCTTTACTGGTCGGATGGCGGCTGTCATTTTGTTGTTTTCAAAACAGGCGACCAAAATTATCGCGGACAGTTTTTTTACCGTCCGCATCAGCAATACAATACCGGCAAGCGGGAATACACAGATCTTGCCGAATGTACCGTTGCTCTGCTGCAGGCACAGGCAGATCATCATGCCAAACAACAGGGCAACTTATAGATTTTTGTATCACTAATTACTTGGAGAATATGGGAATGAGCAGCAAAAATGCTTTTTACGCACAATCCGGCGGTGTAACCGCTGTCATCAACGCATCAGCATGCGGTGTTATTGAAACAGCCCGTCAACACAGCGACAAGATCGGCACCGTTTATGCTGGTCGTAACGGCATCATCGGTGCTCTCACCGAAGATCTAATTGATACCAGCAAAGAATCTGCCGAAAATATTGCCGCCCTGAAGAACACCCCGTCCGGTGGCTTTGGTTCCTGTCGTTTCAAACTGAAAAGCCTGGAAGAAAACAAGCGTGAATACGAACGCCTGATCGAAATCTTCAAAGCTCACAACATCGGCTACTTCTTTTACAACGGCGGCGGTGATTCAGCGGATACCTGCTACAAGGTATCCCAACTGTCTGAAAAAATGGGCTATCCGGTACAAGCCATTCATGTACCCAAAACGGTCGATAATGACTTACCGATTACCGATAACTGCCCGGGTTTTGGCTCAGTAGCCAAATATATTGCGGTTTCCACCCTGGAAGCCTCTTTTGACGTCCGCTCCATGGCCGCCACTTCTACCAAGATCTTTGTAATTGAAGTTATGGGCCGCCACGCTGGCTGGATTGCAGCGGCCGGAGCTCTGGTTGAAGACCAGGGTATTCCTGTGGTCACGCTATTTCCTGAAGTGGAATTTAACCAGGAAAAATTTCTTGCCAATGTTGATGCCAAAGTGAAAGAACACGGCTTTTGCACCATTGTGGTTTCTGAAGGCTGTCATTGGCCGGACGGTAAATTTCTGGCTGAGCAGGGCACCCGCGATTCTTTCGGCCACGCCCAGCTGGGTGGTGCAGCGCCGGTTGTAGCCAACATTATTAAAGATGCACTGGGTTACAAATTTCACTGGGCGGTGGCAGATTATCTGCAACGCGCAGCCCGTCATCTGGCATCAGAATCGGATGTTCAGCAAGCCTACGCATTGGGACAGGCGGCCGTTGAAAAAGCACTGGAAGGCAAAAATTCCATTATGCCGACCGTGGTTCGTGAATCTTCCAACCCATACAAGTGGTCTATTGGTGAAGCGCCTTTAAGCGATGTTGCCAATGTCGAAAAAATGATGCCAATGGAATTCATCACGGATGATGGTTTTGCTATTACCGATGCCTGCAAAGAATATCTCTACCCACTGATTCAGGGTGAAGATTACCCTCCGTATGAAAACGGTATGCCGAAATACGTCACACTGGATAATGCGGCTGTTGAGAAGAAACTGGATATTTTCGAACTTTAAAATTAATGCGGAGGTGCTTATGCACCTCCTCTTTTTTCTGATGACTATCGATAAAGCCCGACAATTAATCATAACCCAGCTTGAATTTGGTGGCGGCTATAACCGCAATTCGGTACGCCTGATTCTGGCTGAAGTGCAAAGAACACACGGTCAGGCTGCCGTTGATGGTCTGATACGTGAACTTGAACTGGATGAACGATTTGATCTGAAAAGCGGCACTGATTTCTCGAAAGTAACCGGTTAAGTGATCAAAATCCTGTTCCTATAAATTTTGTATTGAATATAAGCAGTAAAAATTCCGCGTAACGGTTCAAAATGCCTCTGGCATGCGTCCAGTCAAGGTTGGCAATAGACGTTTACCTCTGTAAATAACTGTTTTTTAACCTTGATCAAGACCTGTTTCAGTGGCGTAGCGAGTCGTTATCAAATTTTCTTAATGTTACACGAAGGAGTATAGACCTATGAGTACCGGCTTAATGTTTGCTTTAGCCAGCGGCGTGCTTGCCATCGCCTACGGCTTTTTTTCCGTGCGCTGGATCAAGTCCCAGTCAGAAGGCAATGAGCGTATGCGAGAAATTTCCGGCGCCATTCAGGAAGGCGCCAAAGCCTATCTGAACCGCCAATACACCACCATCGGCCTGGTCGGTGTCATTCTGTGCGTCTTGTTGTGGTGGTTTATCGGAACCACTACCGCCATCGGTTTTGCTATTGGCGCCATCCTTTCCGGTGCGGCTGGCTTTATCGGCATGAATGTCTCGGTAGCCGCCAATGCGCGTACCGCGGAAGCTGCCCATAAAGGTTTGAACGCAGCCCTGCAAATTGCCTTTCGTGGCGGCGCTATTACCGGCATGCTGGTTGTTGGTCTGGGTCTGCTGGGTGTTGCGGGCTATTTTGCCGCCCTGTTGTCTATGGGTGTTCCAAGCGCCGATGCGGCTCACGCACTGGTTGGCCTGGCCTTCGGCGGCTCCCTGATTTCTATCTTTGCCCGACTGGGTGGCGGTATCTTTACCAAAGGCGCTGATGTAGGCGCCGATATTGTGGGTAAAGTGGAAGCTGGCATCCCGGAAGATGATCCACGTAACCCGGCTGTTATTGCCGATAACGTGGGCGACAACGTAGGCGACTGCGCCGGTATGGCCGCTGATCTGTTTGAAACCTATGCGGTAACCATCGTTGCCACCATGCTGTTAGGTGGCCTGATGCTGAGCAATGCAGGTACAGAAGCCATGATTTACCCACTGGTTCTGGGTGGTGTTTCCATTATTGCCTCCATTATCGGTACCTGGTTTGTTAAAGCCAAGCCCGGCGATACCAAAATCATGATTGCTCTCTACAAAGGTCTGATTGTGGCCGGTGTTATTGCCGCCATAGCCTTTTACTTTGTGACCGATTATATGATGGCCGACGTTGTTATACCCGGTGTAACCAATACCACCATAGCCTTGTTTGGCTCGGCGTTAATTGGCCTGGTACTGACGGCCGCCATGGTTGTTATTACCGAGTACTACACCGCTACCGAATACAGTCCGGTACGCCACATCGCGGAAGCCTCTACCACCGGTGACGGCACCAACGTAATCGCCGGCCTGGGGGTTTCCATGAAATCCACCGCTCTGCCGGTTATTGCGGTATGTGCTTCCATCTGGGGTGCTTATGACCTGGCTGGCTTGTATGGTATTGCGGTTGCAGCAACTTCCATGCTGTCCATGACCGGTATTATTGTTGCCCTGGACGCTTACGGCCCCATCACCGACAACGCCGGTGGTATCGCTGAAATGGCAGAAATGGATGAAAAAATCCGTAACATTACCGATCCACTGGATGCGGTAGGTAATACCACCAAAGCGGTCACCAAAGGTTACGCCATTGGTTCAGCCGGTCTGGCTGCACTGGTATTGTTTGCTGATTATACCCATACGCTGGAAGCCAACGGCCTGTCCGTCAGCTTTGATCTGTCTAACCACATGGTCATCATCGGCCTGTTTATCGGTGGTCTGGTGCCTTACCTGTTTGGTGCCATGGCGATGGAAGCGGTTGGTCGTGCGGCTGGTGGCATTGTGAACGAGGTTCGCCGTCAGTTCAAAGCCATGCCGGGTATTATGGATCATACCCAGAAACCGGATTATTCACGTGCTGTAGACATGCTGACCAAAGCGGCTATTCGTGAAATGGTTCTGCCTTCATTGTTACCTATTCTGGTTCCGGTTGTTGTTGGCCTGTGGCTGGGTCCGCAAGCGCTGGGTGGCGTTCTGCTGGGTTCCATCGTCACCGGTATCTTCCTGGCCATTTCCATGACCACCGGTGGTGGTGCCTGGGATAATGCCAAGAAATACATCGAAGATGGTAATCATGGCGGCAAAGGTTCGGATGCGCATAAAGCCGCCGTAACCGGTGATACCGTAGGCGACCCGTACAAAGATACGGCTGGCCCTGCGATTAACCCGCTGATCAAGATCATCAATATTGTTGCGCTGTTGATTATTCCACTGATGATCTGATGGTTACCTGCTGCCTGCTGCTGGACGCGGCAGGCAACTACAAAGTACAATCTGCTCGACCAGGAGGCCGGTATTTCACCGGCCTCTTTTATTTGTGGAGGCCTGTATGAATCTGGACAAAGTCACATCCGGCAGCGATGTACCCAACGAAATTAATGTCATCATTGAAATTCCGGCACATGCCGATCCGGTAAAATATGAAGTGGATAAAAAAACCGGCGCCATGTTCGTGGATCGCTTTATGAGTACCGCCATGCACTACCCCTGCAACTACGGTTATGTCCCTCATACCTTGTCAAAAGACGGTGATCCTGTCGATGTTCTGGTGGTTACTCCGGTGCCGCTGATTCCCGGCTCTGTCATTCAATGCCGCCCTGTCGGTGTACTGAAAATGACGGATGAATCGGGCGATGACGCCAAAGTATTGGCTGTCCCCATCAGCAAGCTGTGCCGTTCCTATAAAGATGCTTCCTGCACCGATGACATGCCGCAACTCTTACTCGATCAGATCGCGCATTTCTTTGAGCATTACAAAGATCTGGATGAAGGCAAGTGGGTGCGTGTGGATGGCTGGGCCGGCCCTGATGAAGCCAAACAGGAAATCATGGACAGTGTGGCCATGTTTAAGGATGCACCCGAAAAGCCCAATTTCTAGTGAAAGTCTGCATTCTGTCCGACAGCCATGACCATATTCCGTTGCTGGACCATGCGGTTGAACAAGCCCTTGACCTGGGCGCGGAAGCGGTGCTTCATTGTGGAGATGTGGTCGCGCCCAGTACGCTTCATTGTTTGCAAAAATATGGCCTGCCGGTGCATGTCATACACGGCAACAACAGTGGCGACCTTTTCGCCATGAGCCGCCTGTGTAATAAACCCGGCAGCATTTTTCATTTTCAGGGTATGGATGCCGGTCTGCAGCTGGACGGCAAACGTATCTTTCTGGTGCATTACCCGCATTATGCACGGGCGATGGCCTGCACCGGAGACTGGGATCTGGTTTGTTGCGGCCACAGTCATAAAGTGAATATTGAGCAGCTACAGAGTTGCAAAGGCGAGCCCTGTTACCTGGTTAACCCCGGTACCGTGGGTGGCGTAGGTACAGCTCCCGCAACCTGGGTTTTAGGCGATCTGCAAAGTATGCAGTTTGAAGTTCACGAAGTATCCAAATCAATTGAACGAGTGGTTTCCGGCAAGGCCTGACAAGGCTTAGTCCATGCTTACAAACGGCAAGGCAAAAATCAGGGCATCCTCTCTTTTTTTGCCGGCCGGATAATAACCACGACGTACATGGATTTCGTTAAAACCCATAGACTCATACAAAGAAATGGCTTTGTAGTTTGAGGCTCTGACTTCAAGAAACAAGGTTTCTACATCCCGGTTTCTGACGATATAGATCAGTTGCCGCATCAAACGTCGTCCCAGTCCCTGACCCTGCCAGGCCGGATCAATACAGATATTCATTACATGCGCTTCACCGGCTGCAATAGACAGAATGAAATAACCGACAATTTCATCGCCCACTCTGCCCAGCCAGCAGCAATAACCCTGTTGCAGACAACCCCGCATAATGCCGATGCTCCAGGGAAAAGCATAAGCCCGTTCTTCAATCTGCATAACTTCCGGCAATTCTTCTTCCTGCATTGGACTCAGTTTTAACGGAACAGGTTTGAAAACGGCACTCATGCTTCAGTTATCTTGTGTATTTTCCTGCATCATCGTCATGGCAGTTTGTAAATCCTGCCATACTTTCCCTTTATCGGCCGGATTGTGCAGCAGATAGGCGGGATGATAAGTTACCAGCAGCGGTATAGAGGCTTCTCCCCAGCGCATGGGGCGTCCGCGTAAACGTCCTACGGTTTCATTGCTGTCCAGCAGATGATGGGCGGCCACGCGACCAACTGCCAGAATCAATTTGGGCTTTAGCAGTTCAATCTGGCGCAGCAGATAAGCATGGCAGGCAGCGCTCTCCTGCGGGCGAGGGTCACGATTGCCCGGCGGGCGGCATTTAATAATATTGGTAATATAAACCGTCTGCCGCTCAAGGCCCATGGCTCTCAGCATCTGATCCAGAAGCTTGCCTGCGGGTCCTACAAAAGGTTCTCCCAGCTTATCCTCCTGCGCGCCTGGAGCCTCTCCAATAATCATCCATTCGGCATGCTCGTCACCCACACCGAAAACCGTCTGCTGGCGGCTCTTATGCAGGTCACAGGCCATGCACTGTCTAACGGCCCCCTGTAACTGCTTCCAGTCATATTGACCCAATCCATCCGCATCGACAGAAAAATCCAGAGGGGGAACGGCTGCCTCAATGGGTTCCACAGGCGGGATCCTTGTGTGCGGCTGTTCAACCGCACTTTGTTCTGTTAACCCGTCCGGCTGACGCAATTCCCAGGCCTGAATATCCAGTGCCTGCAGATATGCCAGCCGGCGGGCTTCCACTTTATACCTCTCCGGTTTGCGGGTGAGCCCGTTCTGCCGGTAAAACAATACGATTACAGGCATGCAGATAGGCTTTGGCCGAAGCAATCACAATATCGGTATCGGCTCCCTGTCCATTGACAATGCGACCGGCCTTTTCCAGACGCACGGTCACCTCGCCCTGTGCGTCTGTGCCGCTGGTGATGCTGTTGACCGAATACAGTTGTAAATTACTGTGCGTTTGTAAAATACACTCGATGGCTTTAAAAGCCGCATCGACCGGCCCGCCACCACTGGCTTTGCCACTGTATTCTTCACCTTCAACACTCAATATGATCCGCGCTGTTGGTGTTTCACCGGTTTCCGAACATACTTTCAGTGACACCAGACGCGCCGCATGACGCTCATCCACATCACGGGTTTCTGACACCAGCGCCTGCAAGTCTTCATCAAATATTTCGTGCTTTTTATCTGCCAGTTCCTTAAAACGGGCAAAGGCTTCGTTCAGTTCTTCTTCCGAGCCAAAGCTGATATGCAATTGTTGCAAGCGGGAGCGAAACGCATTTCGACCTGAATGTTTACCCAGCACCATACGGTTGGCATTCCAGCCGACATCTTCAGCACGCATGATTTCGTAAGTCTCGCGACTTTTGAGCACACCATCCTGATGAATGCCCGACTCATGCGCAAACGCATTGGCACCCACAATCGCCTTGTTCGGTTGTACCGGAAAGCCGGTTACACTGGAAACCAGACGCGAACAATTCACGATTTGCGTACTATCCAGACGGCTGTCACAACGAAATACATCCTGGCGTGTGCGCACCGCCATCACCACTTCTTCCAATGATGCATTACCGGCGCGTTCACCCAGACCGTTGATGGTACATTCCACCTGACGCGCGCCGTTGGCAACCGCTGACAGGGAATTGGCGACCGCAAGCCCCAGATCATTATGACAATGCACCGAGAAAATGGCCTTGTGCGAATTGGGTATACGCTCACGCAAGCTGCGAATCAGCTCACCAAACTGCAAGGGAATGTTGTAGCCAACCGTATCCGGAATATTGATGGTGGTAGCACCGGCATCGATTACCGCTTCAATAATGCGACATAAAAAATCACTTTCAGAACGGCCGGCGTCCTCTGGAGAAAACTCTACATTATCGGTATAACGCAGTGCGCGTTTGACCGAGGCCACCGCCTGCTCCACCACCTGATCCGGTTGCATACGCAATTTCATCTGCATATGAATGGGGGAAGTGGCAATAAAGGTATGAATACGCGCTGATGTCGCTTCTTTCAAAGCCTCACCGGCACGATCTATATCTTTATCCAGTGCCCGTGCCAACCCGCAAATGGTACTGCCGGTAACTTCTCTGGCGACCGCCTGCACCGATTCAAAATCACCCTGGCTGGCAATCGGAAAACCGGCCTCGATAATATCCACCTGCATGCGTTCCAGTGCTTTGGCGATACGCACCTTCTCGTCTTTGGTCATGGAAGCGCCCGGGCTTTGTTCGCCATCACGCAAGGTGGTATCAAAAATAATTAATTTTTCTGCTTGACTCATAGTCAGTACCCCTCAAGGAGATAAAGAATGTTTTACGATGTGATCATACGTATTGTAACGCCCTCGCCAGGGCTTGATAGTTTGCCCCTCAGGGCAGCAGTCGCAGCAGAAACAGGCGGGGTGCGGACACAGCCATTGGCCCGGTGTTGAAACTACCCGGAACAGGGAACCAATGACTAATGCTGGAATTCATAGCGTGAATATAGCGCAAACTTTTTTGAATGCCAAGGGCATACTTGTCGAGCTGCGCCAAAACAGAAGATCCCGTTCAGCTTTATATCTTTTTTGCCTTTTGCATCAGTGCAAGAATACCGCGCATCAACTGGACGGGGGATGGCGGGCAACCTGCTATTTGCAAATCGACCGGAATAACGTTCTCCACAGCACCACAGCTGGCGTAGCTGCTGCCGAATTCACCACCATTGCAGGCGCAATCACCACAGGCAATCACAAAACGCGGAGCAGCCATAGCACGCCAGGTTCGGCGCACAGCGGTTTCCATATGACGTGATACCGGTCCGGTTACCAGTAACACATCAGCATGCCGGGGGGATGCAACAAAATGTACGCCGAAGCGTTCAATGTCATAGTGCGGTCCGTTGATGGCGTGTATTTCCAGTTCGCAGGCATTGCAGGAGCCGGCATCCACCGCACGAATGGCAAGGCTGCCATTGAAATGCGCATCCACAACCGTTTTCAGTTCACTGCCCAGAGCTTGAACCTCCGGGTCTTGCAGATAATCCGGCTCATTCTCGGTGAGCAGGCCGCTGTGATAGATGCGTTTCAGTATCCTCAACATGGCTGTTCCCTCACAGATCCTGTCCCGAATAGGAAGCGTTTACCGATTTATTGCATACCGGAAAATCGGGAACAATATTGCCAAGCACAATGCGCTCCAGCGCCGGCCAGCTAAACCAGCTGGGATCACGGGCAAAGAAATGAGCAATGCGCCCCTTGTCATCCAGACGTACATGACTGATGATTTCACCCCGCCAGCCGTCGATCAACCCCAGCCCTTCGGCTCCGAGTATGGGCGCCAGCTTTACCTGCGTCGGCTCTGATTCGGCTGTATTCTCCAGTATGTCAAGCATTTCGTTCATCAGTTCGAGGCTGCTGTAGATTTCCTGCTGGCGAATAGCCATGCGGGCCGCCACGTCTCCGGCCTCGGACAACGCAACGCTGAACGACAAACGGGAATAAGGTGCATAGGGCGAATCCTTGCGCAAATCAACAGCCTGTCCGGATGCCTTGCCCACATAGCCACTCACTCCCAGTTCCGCAGCACTGGCCGGAGACAGATAGCCACTGCTGAGCAAGCGGTCTTCCAGCGAAGGATGGTCGTTGAGAATATCAAACAAAGGACCGATTTGTTCGCGTAGCCAGACATGCTCGGCACGCAGTAGCTCACGGCCTGCCTGATCAATATCCACGCGGACGCCCCCCGGTAGCACCACATCCATCATCAGGCGATGGCCGGTCAGCGTCAGACTGTGGCGCAGCCATTGTTCACGCAACGCCTGGCATTGCATCTGGGCGAATGCAAAACCTACATCATTACAGATGGCGCCAATATCCCCCAGGTGGTTGGCAACGCGCTCTCTTTCACATAACAGACCGCGAATGAGGCTGGCTTTTGCCGGTATTTTTACATGACAGGCCCGTTCCAGTGCCTGGCAGGCAGCCCAGCTGTGAGCTACCGTGCTGTCACCGGAGATGCGTGCGGCCAGTCGCGCCAACCCTTCAGCGTCACGTCCAATGGCGCGTTTTTCTATGCCCTTGTGGACATAGCCAAGACGTTCTTCCAGCCTCAGAATGGGCTCACCGGCAGCCTGAAAACGGAAATGTCCGGGCTCAATAATGCCCGCATGCACCGGCCCGACCGGAATTTCGTACACCCCCGAACCCTGAATGGGAGGAAAAGGGTAATCACTGTCGGCCGGTGTAAGCCCGTTACCCTGGCCGGCGGCCGGAAAATGGGCGCGCAAGGGGTATTCATCGGCTTCCCAGGCGCGGTGGCGCGTCCAGCGGCGTGGATCCGGGTGGCCGTCAAACTGTACACCAAGCATATCCGCCAGGTGCCGTTCCATACGGTCAGCTGCGGCATAGACCGGTGTGTGAGAGGCAATAACGGGATGATCGCCAGTCATGGCGGTGCGTAGGGCTATGTAATCACCCTGATAGACCAGAACAACCGTCAGTACAATGTCATGATCCTGTTCATCACCCCAGATGGCTGCCCAGCGTAATCCCATTTGTTTTGCCACCACCGCCACCTTGGCCCAGTCTTCCGGATCAATAATCAGCAAATGCGCAGGAGCCAGCGACTGTGTATTACCAGAGGGCACGACCACATGCTCGTCTTCCAGTCTGGCGAGATATTCTGATAACCAGTCGAAACGATTCATAGTAATCCCTTTCCGCTGATCAACTGTACTGCCTGATCCAGCCAGCCAGCCAGAAAAGCAGGCATGGCCAGACCTATCCAGATCACCAACAACAATTGTATGGCGACCGGAATCATATTTACCTTGACAGCCGATTGTCCCTCGGGAGTGGCTCCATATACCATAGGATGCAGATGACGGAACAGACCGGCAAAAGCAATGCCCAGCCCTATCAGCAGTAACACACTTAGCCAGGGCCAGCTTTGCATGGTGGCATTCAATAACAGAAATTCACTGGTGAAAATACCAAAGGGTGGAAAGCCGGCAATGGCGGCCACGCCAAACAGCAGCCCCCAGCCAACCGTCGGCTGGGTACGAATCAGGCCGCGGATATGTTCGATATTCTGCGTACCGGCAATGTGGGTAGCATGCCCTACCGTAATAAAGATGGATGATTTGGTCAGTGAATGCACCAGCATATGCAACAATGCCGCAAAGGTAGCCAGCGGCCCGCCTATACCAAAGGCAAAGGTGGCCAGTCCCATGTGTTCGATGGATGAATAGCTGAACAGGCGTTTGATGTCGCGTTGGCGGTGCAGAAACAAGCCGGCAATCAGGAACGAAATCAGACCAAAGCCCATCAGCAAATGGCCAGCCATGTGTGGATGTTGTGTGGCTGCCAGCGAGCTGTCTGTCAACATCTTAACCCGGATGACGGCATACAGGGCAATATTCAGCAACAGACCGGAAAGCATGGCGGACATGGGCGTAGGACCTTCCGAATGCGCATCCGGCAACCACTGATGCAGTGGCACCAGGCCAATCTTGGTGCCATAGCCGACCAGCAGAAAGACAAAGGCGATGGCCATCACCGTGGGACTCAGTTCAGCCGAATGCTGCTGTAGTGTCAGCCAGTTCAGACCTTCTTCCGGATTGACCAGCACATGCTGCGCGGCAAAATACAGCAGTATGGTGCCGAACAATGCCTGAGCGATACCGACACCGCACAGAATAAAATATTTCCAGGCCGCTTCCACCGCCTCCGGTGTGCGGTAGATCGAAACCAGCATGACGGTTGCCAGTGTTGCGCCCTCGACCGTCACCCAGAGCACCCCCAGATTATTGGTTGAAAGAGCCAGCAACATAGTAAACATGAACGACTGAAACATGCTGTGATACAAACGCATACGAACTGTGCTGCAGCGGCCCTCTTCGCAGACATGTTGCATATAGGGACGTGAGAAAATAGCTGTTGTCAGTCCTACAAAGGTGGTCAATACCAGTAGATAGATATTGAAAGAATCCACCAGAAAATTGTCGTTGTGCAGGCTACCCTGCTGCATAACCGCCCAGGCCAGAAGCACAGATGCGGCCAGACTGGCGGCGCTGACGCCTATATTCAGCCAGCCGGCAAGTCGTGTGTTATGGATGGCGACAAACAGAATGGCACCGACAGCAGGCAAACCCAGCATCACATAGAGGGCATTCACGATTAGCGTTCCTCCTCAGACAGCCGTGTGAGCTGATCCACATCCAGGGTGTCGATACTGTCTCGAATGTGGAAGAAAAATACGCCAAACAGCACCGCAGCCACCAGCACATCAAAAGCAATGCCCAACTCGACCACCAGCGGCATACCCGCAGTAGCGGCCACAGCTGCCAGAAACAGGCCATTTTCCATGGACATGAAACCGATCACCTGCGCCACTACCTGACGACGCGCCACCATCAGCAGCATACCCAACTGAACAATGGCCAGACTGAGGCTGACCACATTGCGGATATGCGCCAGTTCCATGTGGGTGATAGGCAATACCACCCAATAACTGAAGATAACCAGAGCCGCCCCCGCCATCATTACCAGAGCCTGTTTCTGCAGACGTTCCTGGTGGCGTTCCAGTTCCAGTCGCCTGATCAGACGGTGCAGCATGGCGGGAATCAGCAATACCTTTAACAGGAAAGTAAGCAATGCCGAAATATAAAGATGTGGATTGTCTCCCAGAGCAGCCACAATGGCGGTCAGCAAAGCCAGTAGAAAACCCTGCCAGGCAAAGACGTGAATCATGGTCGTCAGACGTGCCTGCGACAACAGCACAAAGGAAAGGAACAGCGCCAGCGCCACCAGCACAAAAATAGACTGTTCCAGCAGACCGAGTTGCGCCAGGTTCATACACCCACCTCCAGAATCACATGACTGAGCATGCCCAGCAAGCCCAGCAGGAAGGCCAGATTGAGATAAGCCGGCACCCGGAACAGGCGCATTTTGGCTACCAGGGTTTCTGAAACCGCCAGCACCACTCCCAGCAGCATCAGCTTGCCGGCAATGGCCGCCAGCCCGATCAGCAACGGCAGCGGTTCCAGTTGTTGCGCCATGCCCCAGGGCAGGAAAATATTGCTGATCAATACGCCGTACAGCAACAGCTTGATCTGGGCGGCCCATTCCATCAATGCCAGGTGGCGACCGGAATATTCCAGAATCATGGCTTCATGTACCATGGTCAGTTCCAGATGGGTCGCCGGATTATCGATCGGAATACGACCGGTTTCGGCAACCGCCACCAGCAGCAGCGCCAGCAAAGCAAACAAAAAGGAGGGTCGCAACAGCAACCCGCTATCCAGTACATGCTGAATGACACTGGACAGGTTGGTGCTGTGTGCGCTCATGGTAAGCGTGAATATCGCCATCAGCATGGCCGGTTCAGCCAGGGCTGAAATCAGCATTTCACGCGAAGCCCCCATGCCACCGAATGCGCTACCCACATCCATGCCCGCCAGCGCCAGAAAAAAGCGCGCCAAAGCCAGAAAGCCGACCAGAACAATCACATCAGCCAGAATGGCGGTAGGCAGATGTACGGCCAGCAGCGGCACCGTAGAGGCCGCGATCAAGGTTGCAGAAAAGACCACATAGGGTGCGGCCCGGAATAACGGAGAAGCACTGTTGGCTACCCGTGCTTCTTTTCTGAACAGCTTGCGTAAATCACGGTAAGGCTGTAACAAAGAAGGTCCGCGGCGGTTTTGCAGCCGACTCTTGATGCGTTTGACCCAGGCAGCCAGCAAGGGTGCGGCCAGCGCAAACAGCAGCACCTGCAACAGCGCCAGCAGCCAGTCAACAGGATTCAGGAGATCAGCCATAACAATACCACCAGAGTTGCCAGTGACCATCCCAGATAAATACGGACATTACCGGATTGCAGTCGTGAAACCAGTTTTGACAAGGCATTAACCGCCCGCGCCAGCGGCAGATACAGCCAGTCCCACAACGGGTCTTCAACCTGCAACTGGTGACGCTCGCGTCCCTGTTCATCACGCGTAACTTCTTCGCGCAGCCGGAAAAGGTCAGCAAAAACCCGCCGCATGGGTTGCGCGAAGGCCACAGAGGTGTACTGCATACGAGCATTCGGCGTACCGAAGCCGCAGTCACAGGGGTCGCCATAGCGTACTTTGCGAACACTGCCCCGGCGCAACAAAAACTGTGCCAGCCACCAGGTGAGCAAGGCTCCGATAAAGACCAAAGGAGCGGAATAGCTGGCGGTTTCGGCAGATACCGGTGTCAACCACAACCAGCCATGGGCGGTGGCTTGCTCTAGCCCCTTGCCCAGCAGTTGTTGAGGAATGCTATTCAGAGTATCTATGACCAGCGTGGGCAGAATACCCAGCAGCAGACAGACGATGGCCAGCATAGCCAGCGCGCTACGCATACCCAGACTTACTTCGCGCGCCCGACGCGCCCGGCGCGAGCGTGCCCGGCCAAGAAAAGCGATACCGTAGAGTTTCACGAATGTGGCCGCAGCGATGGCTCCGGTCAGCGCCAGCACGGCGGCTGCAATGGGCAGCAGGGTACGCAAAATGCCGCTGTCCAGCGCCCAGGCCTGTAATGAAGTCTGAAAAGTAAGCCATTCGGACACGAAGCCATTGAACGGCGGCAAGGCAGCGATACTGATGCAACCGAGCAGAAAAAACAGGCCGGTCCAGGGCATACGCCGCAACAAACCGCCCATCTGATCAAGATCGTGTTCACGCGTGCTATGCAGCACCGCACCGGCCGCGAGGAACATAAGGCTCTTGAACATGGCGTGATTGAGTGCATGGTAAAGGGCAGCCACCAGGCCGATGACCGCCAGTGCCGGATGGCCGGTGCCACTGAAAATGGCCGACAACCCCAGGCCGATAAAGATAATACCGATATTTTCCACCGAGCTATAAGCCAGCAGACGCTTCATATTCTGCTGCATCATGGCATACAGCACACCCATAATCGCCGAAAGGGAACCGACAATCAGCAGGGTTACACCCCATTGCCAGTGTACATCGCCAAGCAGATCCCAGGTAAAGCGGATCAGGCCGTAAACCGCAACTTTCAGCATCACGCCCGACATAAGCGCCGAGATGTGCGAAGGCGCTACCGGGTGCGCTTCCGGCAACCACACATGCACCGGCAACAGACCGGCTTTCATGCCAAAGCCAAACAGGGCCAGCAAAAAGGCAAGGGTAGCCCAGCCTTCAGGCAAACTGGCGGCACGCATAGCCTCGAAACTAAGGCCATGACCGTAGGCGGCCAGCAGCGCATAGCCCAGCAGGATGGAAAGTCCGCCGATATGCGCCATCAGCAAGTAAAGAAAACCGGCACGGCGATTGGCCGCTTTTTCGTGCTGAAAGGTAACCAGAAAGTAGGAACTGAGTGACATCAGCTCCCAGCTGACCATAAATACAAAGGCACCATCACTCAATATCACCATTTGCATGCCGGCAATAAACAGGCCGGTGAAGCCACCCAGTGCAGGCAGCGAATCATTGCCATGCTCGAACTCACGCACATAAGCCGGCGCGTAAAAGGAAACGATGAAAGTAATACCGCCAACCAGAGAAAGAAACAGCCCGGCCAATGCATCCAGATGCAATTGCCAGGGTAACCAGGGTAACCCTATAGGCAGTATGGCTGTGCTGTTCTGCCCCGTGCCCAGTGTCCACACGCCGGCCAGCAAGGCCAGCAGACCGGAAAATCCCATCAGCGGAATCACCAGTTGACGCATCAATGCCGGCAGGTGCCGGGTGGCCAGCGCAGACAGGGCCGACAACAGAACCGCAAGAATAGCCAGTTCGGCCAGTAGCAGAGGCGAAAAATCCGTCATGAGTGCCCAGCCTCTGCGACAAGCAAACGTACACCACGCCCACTGCCCTGACTATCGGCGTCATCGGCAATCAGTTCCACCCCGGCCTGCCGCAAGGCTTCCATAATCCGCATCATGGACTCTACATTACAACGTACGACGCCTTCAGATGACTCCATACGCTGTACAGTGGGCAACGATAGATCGGCCAAATCTGCCAGTTGGCGCTGATCTATGCCTAGCAGAGCGCGAGCTGCCTTCATTTGACTTCCTGTTATCATCACTAATTAACGTTTAAATTTATTTAATAATTTATGTACTATACATCAATACAGACGTTTGGTAAAATTAAAAACTACTAATATTAATACGACTCCTGGCCGCCTTCACAATATCAATATCGGCTAGTGAGTCCGGCACTTGCAAAAGAGCTTCCTGATGGAGAAACAGCAGTCATGACCATTATTATCAAACGCACGCATGTATCACTGTGGCAACGCCTGCTTCCATTTATAGCCTGGTTGCCGCAGGTGAACCGGGAAACGATCAGGGCCGATCTGATTGCCGGTATCACCGTGGCACTGGTGGCTATTCCGCAATCTCTGGCTTACGCCCAACTGGCAGGAGTACCTCCTTATTACGGTCTTTATGCCTCTTTCCTGCCGGTGATTATTGGTGCGCTGTGGGGTTCTTCACCAGCCCTTTCGACCGGGCCGGTAGCCATGACTTCACTACTGACGGCAGCCAGCGTCATGACCCTGGCCAAGTTCGGCACGGATCAGTTTTTTGCCTACGTCATTCTCATGGCATTGTTGTCCGGTTTGATGCAGATCATCCTGGGCGTGGCGCGCATGGGAGTACTGATCAATTTTCTTTCCTATCCGGTACTGCGGGGATTTATCAATGCGGCGGCCCTGATTATTGCATTGGCGCAATTACCAGCCATGCTGGGGCTCAATCTGGAGCACGGCCCGCACTTCATGATTGATGTACTGCATGTTATCGAGCACTCTGCCCGCACTCATCTGCCTTCACTGGCATTTGGATTTGGCTCACTACTGCTGCTTATATTGTTTAAACGCTTCACGCCCAAAATACCCGGCGTGCTGATGGTTGTGATCATCACCACAGTGATCAGCTATCTGACAGGGTTTGAAGCACAAGGTGGCGTGGTTGTAGGCGTTATTCCACAGGGACCGCCTAAGTTGAGCATGCCGCCATTCGATCTGGTGGCCAGCCTGCACATGCTGCCAGCCGCCTTCGTTATTGCCATTATCAGTTTCATGGAGGCCATGTCCAGTTCCAAGATTATTGCCATCAAGACACGTACCCGCTGGGATGAAAATCAGGAGCTGATCGGACAAGGCCTGGCCAAGATAGCCGCAGCATTCAGTCATGGCATGCCGGTGAGTGGTTCTTTCTCCCGCTCTGCGCTTAACCTGGCCACCGGCGCCAAAACCGGTCTGGCATCCGTCATCAGCGCACTGGTTGTATTACTCACTCTTTTCTTTTTAACACCGCTGTTGCACCATCTGCCCAAGCCGGTACTGGCCGCCATCATTATGATGGCTGTTTTTGGTCTGATTAATGTTGAAACAATCCTGGATGCCTGGAAGGCCCAGCCGCAGGATGGCATGGCCGCTATCGTTACTTTTTTTGCCACACTGGCTTTTGCACCGAATATTCAGAACGGTATTCTTACCGGCATCCTCTTGTCACTGGTACTTTTTCTGTTCCGTACCATGCGTCCGGGCGTTGTCATGCTGGGTATTGATGAACAGGGTGTTCTGCGCAGTGCCAAACGCTACAACCTGCCAAAACTTCACCCCCAGATAACCGCTATCCGTTTTGATGGTCAGCTTTATTTTGCCAATGTCAGCTATTTCGAGGATGCAGTACTTTACCTGATTGGCTCAGATCCTGACCTGCATGAGATTCTGGTGGTGGGTGATGGCATCAATGGACTGGATGCGTCAGGAGTGGAGATGTTACGCAATCTTCTCGACCGGCTGTCCAAGTCGGGTGTAGGTCTGTCTTTTGCCAATCTGAAGGAAAACGTGCTGGAGACTTTTGATCGTACCGGAGTGTGTGAACTGGTGGGCAAGGAGAATGTTTATCCTTCCGTACAAACTGCGGTAGTTTCGCTGCAACGCAAACTGGAGGAGCAAAATACGGAACAACAGGTACAGAACGACAAGGAGCCAGCCAATGAAGTCTAAAATATGGTTACTTCTCGGCATTACCCTGATAACAGCTACTCTTGCCTGCGCCAGAGATGACGACCAGCTTTCTGAAGTTGACCTCATCAAACAGCAAGCATTGCAAGGCGATGCAGGCGACGAATTGCTCTATGGACTGGCCTTGATCGAAGGACGCTACAACCTCAAAGCAGATGCAGGTCAGGGACTGGTCTGGATACGGCGAGCAGCTGAAAGAGGCAATGCCTACGCATGCATGGTACTGGGAAATGCCTATTCACAAGGCAAGGGTATTGAGAAAAATACACTGAAAGCGGCCCAGTGGTGGCGCAGGGCAGCCGAAAAAGGTAATACCGAATCGAAATACTATCTGGCCAAAGCGCTGCTGGCAGGAAATGGCGTGCCAAAAGACACGCAGGAAGCCGGAAAATGGCTCCGTCAGGCTGCCGAAGAAGGCAATCCGAATGCCCAATATCTGCTGGGGCGCATGCATCACGAGGGAGTTATCGTTAAGCAGGATCAGAATACCGCGCTGCAATGGCTACGTCGCGCTGCGGCCAATGGGCATCTTGAGGCGGTGCATCTGTCGGGGCTGATTGAATCACTGGTCAAGGAAGCCACCCCCTTGACCCAGGAAAATTACCAGCGTCTGCATGAGCGTGCTCTTCAGAACGACCCTCACGCTCAATATGAACTGGCACTGCGCTACACGAATGGCGCTCTGGACGTAAAGTCCAACCCGGAAAAGGCTTTATTCTGGCTAACCAGGGCTGCCCAAAACGGTAATATTCTTGCCATGCACAGCACAGTCTCGCACAGGTTTACCAGAATGGTAGCTTAAACGCGCTTAAGGACGAAGAAAAAGCCCGTTTCTGGCGTGACCGGGCGCGCACAGGGCGATCTACCGTATTGCAATAATTTCAGGAACGGCTCACACCTGACAAGAACGGATGCACCTCATTCTTTACAGGAAGTCTACTCTTGTGAAGACCCATTGAAAGGCTATTGCGTTCCAATACATGGGCAAGGCCAGATGCGAGTCCCACCATTCCGGCTATTGCCAACTGAGAATGTCAGCTTAAAAAGCCGACCGTGATCAGGGGTTGTCAGCCGCCGACTGTCGATCCCGTTTTTTTTGCCGCAAGCCAAGCAAGGTACCTGAAACACCGGCGGCTGCATACAGGAAAAATATCAGAAATAACACCAGTGGCGGTTGCAACAGAATCAGTGCAAACAGCAGCATGACTCCGACCAGCATGACAAAGGGAACCTTGCCACGAATATCAAAATCCTTAAAACTGCGAAAACGAATATTACTGACCATCAATAAACCACTGGTCAGGGTCAACACCGCTGCCAGCCAGGACAGACTGCTGCCATCCATCTGCATATCGGCGCCCACCCACACAGCCCCGGCCAGTACGGCGGCGGCGGCCGGACTGGGCAGACCTTGAAAATAGCGTTTTTCAGATTTTCCCAACTGGGTATTGAAGCGTGCCAGCCGCAGTGCTGCGGCGGCGGCATAGACAAAAGCCGCCAGCCAGCCGATTTTCCCCAGATCATGCAAAGCCCATTGATACATGACCAAAGAGGGAGCCAGACCAAAGGCAACCATATCGGAAAGGCTGTCATATTCAGCGCCGAAATCGGTTTGCGTGTTGGTCATGCGTGCTACCCGACCGTCCAGACCGTCCAGCAACATAGCCACAAAAATAGCGATGGCCGCCGGCTCATAATGAGCCGACATAGAGGCCAGGATGGCATAAAAACCGGAAAAAAGTGCCGCAGTAGTAAACAGGTTCGGCAGCAGATAAATGCCCCGGGAACGTTTTTTCTTCGGCTCACCAGCGGTTTCGTTCAAGTCATCCATCGTTTGGCTTCCACTTAACTATAGTGCGCTTCTATTTTCCGCTTTCGTGAAGCTCAGCATACCACCGGCGGCACATAAAAAAACAGCCCACCAGGAGCCTGGCGGGCTGTTCCAGTCAAAGATTCAGTTCTTTGATTTATCGACAATCTTGTTGTCCTTGATCCAGGACATCATGCCACGCAAGCGTTCACCAACCACTTCAATAGGATGTTCACGGCCAATACGACGCTTGGCTTTCAAGGTGGCGGCACCTGCCTGATTCTCAAGAATGAACTCACGGGCAAATTCGCCATTCTGGATTTCAGTCAGAATACGTTTCATCTCCACCTTGGTTTCATCGGTAATAACGCGTGGCCCGCGTGTCAGGTCACCGTATTCAGCGGTGTTGGAGATGGAATAACGCATGTTGGCGATACCGCCTTCATACATCAGATCTACAATCAGTTTCAGTTCATGCAGACATTCAAAATAGGCCATCTCCGGCGCATAACCGGCTTCGGTAAGGGTTTCAAAACCGGCTTGAACCAGCGCGGTTGCACCACCACAAAGTACCGCCTGCTCACCAAACAAATCGGTTTCGGTTTCTTCACGGAAATTGGTTTCAATTACACCGGCACGGCCACCACCGTTGGCAGAAGCATAAGACAGTGCGATTTCCTTAGCCGTACCACTGGCATTCTGATGAACCGCAATCAGACTGGGTACACCGCCGCCCTGAGTATAGGTTGAACGTACCAGATGACCCGGGCCTTTGGGGGCGACCATGATGACATTCAGGTCTTCGCGGGCATCGATCTGACCGTAATGGATGTTAAAGCCATGCGCGAAAGCCAGTGTAGCTCCCTGCTTGATATTCGGTTCAATCTGATCGCGATACAGTCGGGCCTGATGCTCGTCCGGTGCCAGAATCATTACCAGATCAGCATCGGCTACCGCGTCTTCTATGGATTTAACCGCAAGGCCTGCTTTTTCAGCCTTGCTGGCGGAAGCAGAACCGGTACGCAGTCCAACCGTAACGCTGACTCCGGATTCTTTCAGGTTATTGGCATGCGCATGGCCTTGCGAACCGTAGCCCACTATGGTGACTTTCATGCCCTGGATAATGGAAAGATCGGCGTCTTTGTCGTAATAAACGTTCATACTCATGTTTGAATTCCTGCTGATTCTGTTAAAAATAATTCTGATTGAAAAAGTTTTGCATGAAATGGCCAGCCCGGCCAGTCAGCGCCTAAAGTGTGAGCCCTTTGTCCCCGCGGGAAATACCGGTCGGGCCGGAACGCACCACCTCAATAACATGATCAAAGCCTACCGCAGCGATAAAGGCATCCAGCTTACGGCTGCGCCCGGTCAGTTCAACCACATAGCTGGATGAGGTTACATCAATAATATTGGCTCGAAAAATATCAGCCAGACGTTTGAATTCTTCACGATGTGACTTTTTGGCCGTTACCTTGATCAGCATCATCTCACGTTCAATGTGCGAACCTTCGGTCAGATCCATCAGTTTGATGACATCAACCAGCTTGTTCAACTGCTTTTTGATCTGCTCGACAATGGCTTCATTGCCGGTTGTTACCAGTGTCATCCGTGACAATGTCGGATCTTCTGTGGGAGCCACACTTAATGACTCGATATTATAGCCACGCGCAGAAAACAGGCCGGCAACACGGGACAAGGCACCTGATTCATTTTCCAGCAAAATAGAAATTATATGACGCATCAGGCCAACTCCCTCTCGGCACGCAAATGTGGCGGCAAATGCATTTCATGGTGTCCTTTACCCGCCTCTATCATCGGATAAACATTTTCTGCCGGATCAACAATCACATTCATAAATACCAGCCGGTCCTGCATGGCAAAAGCTTCCTGCATGGCACCTTCCAGATCAGCCGGGTTTTCAACCTGCATCCCCACATGACCGAAGCTTTCCGCCAGTTTGACAAAATCGGGCAATGCATCCACATAAGAATGTGAATAACGGCTGTCATAAAAGAACTCCTGCCACTGGCGCACCATGCCCATATAGCCGTTATTCAACAAAATAATTTTCAGGGGCAGTTGGTACTGCATACAGGTTGCCAGTTCCTGAATACACATCAGGATGGAAGCCTCTCCGGAAATCACACCCACTGTTTTATCCGGATGGGCCAACTGTACGCCCATGGCCGCCGGCAAGCCAAAGCCCATGGTGCCCAGCCCGCCTGAATTGATCCAGCGGCGTGGCTTGTTGAATTTATAATATTGTGCGGCCCACATCTGGTGCTGACCGACATCCGAGGTCAGGTACAGATCACCATCGGTTACCTTGTGCAAGGTTTCTACCGCGAACTGCGGTTTGATAACCTGGTCACTGTGCACATAAGTCATGCACTTCATGTCGCGCCAGCCATCAATCTGCTTCCACCAGTCTTTCAGCGAATCTTTGCTTATTTTCTTCTTGCTGGCCTTCAAACCCTTCAGCAGCTCTTTCAAAACTGTTTTGACACAGCCAACAATAGGTACATCCACACGTACATTTTTAGAGATTGAGGCCGGATCAATGTCAATATGGATGATGGTTGCATGCGGACAGAAATTGGCAATCTTGCCGGTTACCCGGTCATCGAAACGCGCACCTATGGCCAGCAGAACATCGGTCTCATGCATAGCCATATTGGATTCATAACTGCCGTGCATACCCAGCATGCCGATAAAGTGGTCATCACTGGCCGGAAAAGAACCCAGCCCCATCAGGGTCTGGGTAATAGGAATACCGGTTTCCTGCACCAGCGTGGTCAATTCTTTAGAGGCCTCACCCAGAACCACGCCACCGCCACTATAAATAACCGGCCGCTTTGCCTTGAGCAATATTTCCAGCGCACGCTTGATCTGTCCGGGATGACCTTCAGTAACCGGCTTGTAAGAGCGCATTTTGACCTTATCCGGATAGACATAAGGTATTTTTACAGCCGGATCAGTAATATCTTTAGGAATATCAATCACAACCGGTCCGGGGCGACCCGTAGTAGCGACATAAAAGGCTTTTTTGACCACCTCGGCAATGTCTTCGCTTCGCTTTACCAGAAAATTGTGTTTAACACAGGGACGCGTGATACCGACCGTATCCACTTCCTGAAAAGCATCGCTGCCAATAACCGCCGAAGGAACCTGACCGGTAATAACCACCATTGGAATGGAATCCATATAAGCGGTGGCAATCCCGGTGACCGCATTCGTCGCCCCCGGTCCGGAAGTAACCAGAACAACACCCGGACGCCCGGTGGCGCGCGCGTAACCATCGGCGGCATGGGTGGCACCCTGCTCATGGCGCACCAGAATATGACGCACATCCTGCTGTTGAAAAATAGCATCATACAGATGCAACACCGCACCGCCCGGATAACCGAACACATACTCTACGCCTTCGTCTTTCAACGCCCGTACGACGATCTCGGCACCACTCAGTTCCACTGCAAGCTCCCGCATACCCTTCTCAGGTAAGAAAAAATCTATTTGGCTGATTTCGGCCTTATCAAGCGTGCCGCAAACACATTGTATAAACAATGAATTTCGCTGCAGACAAGCGAATCAGGAAAAAATCAGCTCCGAACCGGATAAATTACTGCTTTTCTGGTTTTTCGTCAAGAATCCTGTGCGCTCTTTGGATGGAGATGAATACAAAAGGGCTGCATGAATGTGTGAATACATGCAAACCCCGGGCGAATAAGCTAGGATTAGCGGCATATTTCCAGAACCAGGCAAGGTGAACATTATGCTCAAATACCTGCTGGCAGCTACTCTGATTGTGCTGCTACCGCTCAGCGCCCACGCCAAAATGTACAAATGGGTGGATGAAAACGGCCAGACCATTTATTCACAAACACCTCCTGCCGGCCAGGCCGTGGAGATCATTAAGGCAGCACCACCGCCTCCGCCTTCCTCCAACCAATCGCCTACCAATGACCTGCTGCAAAGAGCGGCTGACCTGCAGGAAGATCGTGAACTGGCCAAACAAAAAGCGGCCAAACAAAAGCAGGAAGCGCAACAGAACAAAGCCAATTGTGAAGCGGCCCGCCACAATATGAGTGGGCTTAATGGCCCACCCAACCGGCTCTACAGGCTGAATGGCGAATATACCCGCCTGACGCCCGAACAGCGCGTCAGTGAAAAAGAAAAAATGCAAAAAAATATTAAAAAATTCTGCAAATAAGCCTATGCCACTAATCAGCATAGAAAGTAACGCAACACCCGAGCATGCTGCAGAAAAGCTATGCGCGCGCTTTTCCAGCGCGGTCAGCACCATGCTGGGCAAACCGGAAAGCTATGTTCTGGTCAGCTACCGCCACAACCCTCATATGATGTTTGCCGGCAATAACGAGCCTCTGGCTTACCTGGAACTGAAAAGCCTGGGGCTGCCTGAAGATGATTGCGCCCTGTTTGCAGAAAAACTCTGCGCTCTGTGCGATGAACAACTGGGTGTTGCCGCGCAACGGGTTTATATTGAATTCAAAAATGGCGAGCGCCATCTGTGGGGCTGGAACAACGGTACTTTCGCTTAAGGGCGGGTTATTCTTTTTGCGGAGCGCCTGTAAACAGCCCCTGCAGTTCCTGCAAAAAATCATCCACATCAGCGCCCGCCTGTTCATGACTTACCTCGAATGCCTGCGTCATGGCAGCAACCAGTTGCACCCGTTCGGCCACGCCATTACGTAACTGACTGACCAGCAACATACCGCTGTCATTCAGGCTTAACACTCTTTGCCCGGCCAGATCCAGCAACACGCCCGAGCCGTCTTCCAGCACAGTTTCGCTGATTTGATCATCTTGCAAATGGGCCGACAATTCATGCAGATTCATCATTTTTTTTCCTGTTCAAATAAACGCCCGTCGCGCAACTCAAGAATGCGATCAGCCAGTGCCAGAGATGCGGGTCTATGCGTAATAAGAATAACCGTTCTTGCCCGCAAATGTTCGTGACACTGGCGAATAAAGCTTTGCTCGGCCTGCGGGTCGAACATGGCAGTCGCTTCATCCAGCAGCAAAATGGGCGGATCCTTTAACAAAGCTCTGGCCAGCGCCAGCCTTTGTTTCTGCCCGCCGGACAGACGCACACCCTGATCACCAATCAGGGTAGCAAAACCCTGCGGCAGATTTTCTATGAATTCAAGCGCGCGCGCGGCCTCTGCCGCCGCCCGCAACTCTTCTTCGCTTACCTGTGGATGAGCGAAGGCGATATTGTCACGCACACTGCCGTTCAACAGCAACACATGTTGCTGCACCAGCCCCATTTGCCGGCGCAGGCTGCTCAGGCTGACTTGCTGAATATCCACACCATCGATCAAAATCCGCCCTTTTTGCGGATCAACAAAACGCATCAGCAAATGCGCCAGAGTACTTTTTCCGCTGCCATTATTGCCGGTAATGGCAATGGTTTCACCCGCACGAATGGTCAAATCCAGCCCGCTCAATAACTCATCCCGGCCGGCATATTGAAAATGCACGCCGCGAAATTCAATATCGCCCTTGGCGCTGGCAAGCCGGGCTGCGCCTTGCTGTTGCGGCTCTGGCGCTAATGCGAACACCGCCTGCAATCGTTCAGCCGCGCCCCGACTGGTCTGAATCTGGCCGTATAAATCGGCCAATGCGCCCATAGGGGCGCTCATCAGGAAACCATACAGTAACAAGCTGACCAACTCGGCCGGCGTCAGTTGCCCGGCCTGAACCTGCTCCACTCCCAGCCACAGTAACAAGAGAATACTGCTGCCAGTCAGTAAATGAATCAGTGGCGATAAAGCCGACTGAAACAGCAAATAACGCCGGGTCAGCTGGTACAAGCGTTGATTGCCTTGCTGAAAACGCTGTGACTCACGTGTTTCACAGGCAAAAGATTTGATTACCGGCAGCAGATTCAGGTTCTCCTCAACAATGGAAAAGGTTGCGGCGTATTCATCCACCATAGCGCGCGATGCCGGCCGAATCCGCCTGCCCAATAACTTCATAATGAGAAACAACAAAGGCAACAGCAATACCGCTAATAATGCCATTATGGGATTTAACAGAAACACCAGCAGCAGCGCACCGGCCAGAGTAAGAAAATGCGGCAGCAGCCGCAGCAGTGTTACGGTAACAAAGCGACCGATCAGGGCCGCGTCATTGGTCAGCAAAGCGAGTGTTTCACCGCGTTTGTTATGCTGGTAATAACTCAAGGGTAAAGCCTGCAAATGGTCATACAAACGACAGCGCAGGTTCGCCAGCATCTGCTCACCCGTCTGAACAACCAGTGTGCGGCTGGCAAAATGCAACACCGCTTTCAGCAGCAGAACCAGCAACCAGAGGGCCAGCAAGCGGTTTAACGACCCGCCATAGGCACTGTCAGCTTGCAATAAACCCTGGGTGAATTGCCCCGCTAACCAGGGAGTAAGCAAGGTGACACCACTTTCCAGTAACATCAGCCCCAGAGATAGCAACAGCAACCACCGATAAGGGGTTACAAAACCAATCAGCGTGGAAAACCGCAAGCGCTGATGTTTGGTTGCTGCCGGCTTCATCGGTCAACCCTTGCGCTCATATTGAAACGGCGGCTTTCGGTGTAAGCCCGTAAGCTATCAGGCCGGTCAATGACCGCCAATCCCCCCACCTCCAGCCAGGCATGCCCTTCTATCACACCTTCCGTACCGGACTGAAACCCCAGCACCAGCTCGACATTATCCTGCCCGGCCAGCAACACGCCGGTTACCAGCGAACGCACAAGACAACTGTCCAGCCAGCCGAAATAACGGGCCGCAAAATTCACCGCTCTGGCAGCCGCATTCACCCCTTCTTCAATACTGGTCACACCGGGGCGCCATATTTTGGGCAGGCGCTTCAACAAAACCGGCAGCGACTGTTGTGAAACAGCCTGCACCCGATAATTAGTGTTTGAACGAAAACGATTAAACCCTAAGAAAAACAATAATCTATATACTGTTCAGTGGACTAAAGATTATAATGCCTGTATC
>JAHXHF010000170.1:12657-32891 GCA_025656895.1 gamma proteobacterium symbiont of Bathyaustriella thionipta | reverse complement strand
CCAAGGCTTGCTTATGTTGCACTACGTACACCTCCAATGCCTCAGCGGTTGTTGAGCATGGCTGAGCCATGGGGGTAATCAGGAAACATTTTGCCTGTTTCCTGTAGCACAGTATAATTCCATTTTTAATATACGGCCAAAAGTATGCACGCACTTCATACCTCTGACATCCCCCATCTCGACCTCATCAACAGTGGCAAGGTTCGCGACATCTACAGCGTAGATGCTGAACATCTGCTGATTGTAACCACCGATCGCTTATCCGCTTTCGATGTCATTTTAGCGCAGGCCATCCCCGGCAAAGGTGAAGTGTTAACGCGGCTATCCAACTTCTGGTTCCAGCGCACCGCTTCACTCATTCCCAACCAGCTTTCTGAGTTGCCACTACAAAACGTCATTCCGGACGCCGCCCTCAGAACCCGTCTGGGTGACAGAGCGATGCTGGTAAAACGTCTGAAACCTGTACCCATTGAAGCTATTGTACGGGGCTATCTGATTGGTTCCGGCTGGAAGGATTACCAACGAAATGGCACGGTTTGTGGCATCCCGTTAGCTGCCCAGCTGCAACTTGCTGATAAATTACCTGAAGCCATCTACACCCCCTCCACCAAAGCGGCTGTTGGCGAACATGATGAAAATATTAATTTCAAGCAGACCATAGACCTTCTGGGCGAAGATCTGGCAACCCGTATCCGTGACATCAGCCTTCATCTGTACCAGTCTGCGGCCGTCTATGCGCTTCAGCGAGGCATCATTATTGCCGATACAAAATTTGAATTTGGTCTGGATGACAAGGGACAACTGCATCTTATTGATGAGGTCCTGACACCGGATTCGTCGCGCTTCTGGCCGGCAGATCAATACCGCCCGGGTATCAGTCCACCCAGTTTTGACAAACAGTTTGTACGTGATTATCTGGAAACACTGGATTGGAACAAGCAGGCTCCGGCTCCCACGTTGCCGGAAGATGTTATTCTTAAGACAGCAGAAAAATATCAGCAGGCGGAAAAGTTGCTCACAAGCACTCACCCCAACAGTGATTAAATTTTAGTTAAACAGCCTATGGCCAATAAAAATACTCTTTCAGGTATCGCCAGTCAGACACATGAATGGCTATGGCGTAAAAAATTTGAGCATACTTTTGGTAGCTATGCCGGCCTGTCTGAAGATGACGCCTTATTACGTCTCATATTCGGTCTGCAAGGCAGCCACGTTGACTGGCTTACCGAATTACTGTTAAAAAGCCTGCCGGATGCCGCCTGCTTTATTGACCCTTTGGCAAACATCAAGCCGCCCCTGCAGCTAGGCCGTCACTCCGAGCGGCTTGCCAGTGATTACCACAAAGATATTCCGCAACACCACCCGGCAGTACGTGTTCTGCGTCTTTTAGGCAATAGCCAGCAAGCTAAACTGGAGCCATACCGGAGCAAACGCACCTCTACGGAAGCAAACCCGGTTCTTATCAAGGAACAACAGGCTCCTCTTCTGCTTGAGGCCATTATTCGCCAGCTGCAGATCCCCAGTTTACTCATGCTGCGTGATCCGGTACGAACAGCTGATCGGGTCTTTTCTTTACCCGTAGCGCAACAGTATTTATTCAAATATGAATTTAACTCGTTATTACAGCCGGCCTTTCTTCTGCATTTTTTACCGCTGGGTTATAAACCGGTATTACATACTGCCCATATTTTGAAGCATATAAAAAATGAACGCGAAAAACTTTCCTTGCAGCAGGTACTCTCCACAGCCCTGATCAACGCCATGTTCCGCATGCTGGCAGCCAAATATCCCCGGGTTTCCACCATCAGTCACGAAAGCCTTTTTCGCCAACCGCAGGACAGCCTTAAGATTCTCAGCCAGTTCATTGGAGATAAATGGACGGCGAACAGCGAAATGACAGTTATGTCCGAATTACCAGACCCTGATCTCAGCGCCACCCAAACGCAAGAATTGCCATGGCGTCTGCTGCGCCCCTATGATTCATTCAGCCAGGATGAAGTAGCTTGCTGCCGCCAGTTACTGATTGACTGCGGCCTTTCCGATCATCAGATTTATGGCAATCTGGATAAGGAGATGATAACAAAAGATTCAGCCTGCGAGTACGCTAAAAAACGTATTGAATGATTTTCCTGTCGCATGTATTCATGCAGACAGTAAAGTTACGGCTTAGCTTAGCAGGCACAATCAATCAGACATAAAAAAGGGCGCCTGAAGCGCCCTTTTTATTTAAAAGACCAAAAGCCTAGCTGACTTTTTGATCCAGTTCTCCACTAGCGTAGCGAGCCACCATATCATCCAGGCAAATCGGCTTGATTTTGCTGGCATGACCGGCACAACCAAAGGCTTCATAGCGTGCTTTGCAAATGCCCTTCATCGCTTCGGTTGAAGCCTTGAGGAATTTGCGCGGATCAAAATTTGCGGTATTCTCACTCATAAACTTACGTACCGCACCGGTAGAAGCCATACGCAGATCGGTATCAATATTCACCTTGCGCACACCGTGCTTGATACCTTCCAGGATTTCTTCAACCGGCACACCATAGGTCTGCCCCATTTCACCGCCATAGCTGTTGATGATTTTCAGCCATTCCTGCGGCACAGAGGAAGAACCGTGCATAACCAGATGGGTGTTCGGGATACGCGCATGAATTTCCTTGATGCGGTCAATACGCAGGATATCGCCAGTGGGCTCTTTGGTGAATTTGTAAGCACCGTGAGAAGTGCCAATAGCAATCGCAAGAGCATCTACGCCTGTCTGTTTAACAAACTGCGCGGCTTCTTCGGGATCGGTTAGCAACTGATCCATATCCAGTTTGCCTTCAGCGCCATGGCCATCTTCTTCACCCATTTCACCAGTTTCCAAAGAGCCCAGACAACCCAATTCACCTTCAACCGTGACACCACCGGCGTGCGCCATTTTAACCACTTCCGCAGTCGTGCTGACATTATATTCAAAACTGGAAGGCGTCTTCATATCAGCCATCAGTGAGCCGTCCATCATCACGGAAGTAAAGCCGGACTGAATGGAGCGCAGGCATACAGCCGGTTCGGAACCATGATCCTGATGCATAACAACCGGGATATGAGGATACATTTCTGTAGCAGCGGTAATCAGATGGCGCAAAAATGGTTCGCCCGCATAGGAACGTGCACCCGCAGAACCCTGCATAATAACCGGGCTATCGGTTTCATCAGCAGCCTGCATGATGGCATGCACCTGTTCCATATTATTTACATTGAATGCCGGCATACCGAAATCATGTTCAGCAGCATAATCCAGCAGTTGTCGCATTGAGATTAGAGCCATTTACTTTCCCTCTTGTTGATCAGATCGATGTTCAAAGTTTACAACCTTATTGTTTCAGGCTGTTAATAAAATTTAATTAGAAATTAATGTTTCAAAAGCCACGAAGTATTTTATTCCGGCTGCTCTTCCGCCAGATGTTTGCCTACTTTTACAATTCGTAAAGTATCTGTGCCACCCGCCAGGCCATCCACTCCGCCCTTGGTCACAATCACCAGGTCGCCTTCACGCACAGCCCCTCTACGCAGTAATTCTTCTACCGACTCACCCACCACCATGACAGGGTCCAATTGTGAGACTTCAAAACTGAGCGGACATACGCCTCGATACAAGGTAACCTTGCGGCGAGTGGCGACGACCTGTGAGAGCGCATAGATTGGAATTCCCGAACTGATGCGGGACATCCACAACGCGGTAGAACCTGATTCGGTCAAAGCGGCAATGGCAGCCACGCCCAGATGATTGGCCGCGTACATGGATGACATCGCAACCGCTTCATCAATATGCTCGAACTCACTGTTCAGACGATGATGGGAACGACGTGCTTTTTTCTGTTTTTCCGCTTCTACACAAATGCGACCCATCGTCTCAATGGCCTTGGCCGGAAACTGTCCGGCGGCTGTTTCAGCCGACAACATGACCGCATCCGTACCATCCAGAACCGAGTTGGCTACATCAAAAACCTCGGCCCGGGTCGGGATGGGGCTATCAATCATGGACTGCATCATTTGGGTGGCCGTAATCACCACGCCATTCTTGCTGCGCGCCATTGAGATCAGGTTTTTCTGGATAGCCGGCAACTCGGCATCACCCACTTCCACACCCAGGTCTCCACGCGCCACCATGATGACATCAGAGGCATCTATAATTCCCTCTATATCATTCAGTGCCTCTGCACGCTCTATCTTGGCAACAATACCGGCCTTGCCACCGGCATCTTTCAGCAGGGAGCGGGCAACATTCACATCTTCCGCGTTACGCACAAAAGAAACGGCCAGATAATCCGCTTCGATCGAGGCCGCGAAAATAATATCCTGTTTATCTTTTTCAGTTAAAGCCGGCGCGGACAGACCACCGCCCAACTTGTTCAAACCCTTGCGGTCGGATAACTTGCCACCCACCGTAACGCGACAATTTACCCGCGAACCACTGACCTCGTTCACCCACAGGACAACCGCTCCATCGTCCAGCAACAAGGTATCGCCACGGCTGACATCGGTTATCAGATCTTCATAACTGATATTGACAGACTGCTGATTACCCGCATCTTCCGGACAATCAAGATCCAGTGAAAATTCATCACCCTCGTCCAGGGTGATATAACCTTCCACGAAGCGACCGATACGAATTTTAGGCCCTTGCAGATCAACCAGTACCCCTACCTGACGACCACTGGCACGTGCCCGGTTGCGTACTGACTCGGCTCTTTCTGCCTGTTCTTCATGGCTGCCATGCGACATATTCAAGCGCACCACATCCACGCCGGCGGCGATGACATCATCCAGAACCCTGGGGTCATCAGTGGCCGGGCCCAGTGTGGCTACAATCTTGGTACGTCTAAACATGGCATCTCCATTTTTGCATGGCTAAGAACCCGCTTATTCGGCTGCGCGTTTTTCCAGCATAGCCACCGCAGGCAGGGTTTTTCCTTCCAGATATTCCAGGAATGCACCACCTGCTGTCGAGATATAGCTTACCTTATCGTAGATATCATATTTCTGTATGGCCGCAATGGTATCTCCACCACCCGCCAGACTGAAGCCATCGGCGTCTGCAATGGCCATGGAAACCGTTTTGGTACCCTCACCAAACTGGTCAAATTCAAAAACACCCACAGGGCCATTCCACACGATGGTACCCGCCTTGCTGATAATCTCCGACAGTTCCTTTGCAGATTCGGGACCAATATCAAAAATCATGTCGTCATCGGCTACATCAGAGGCATCTTTCAATACCGCAGGCTCGTCTTCAGCAAAGTTTTTGCCGCACACCACATCAGAGGCAATCGGAATATTGGCGCCACGTGCCTGCATTTTCTCAATCAGCGCACTGGCAGTATCGACCAGATCATCTTCACACAAGGATTTGCCGACATTGTGACCGGTTGCCTTCAGGAAAGTATTGGCAATTCCACCACCCACGACCAGTTGATCCACTTTTTCAGAAAGGGCTTCCAAAACGGTTAACTTGGTAGACACCTTGGAGCCACCTACAATAGCCACCATAGGCCGCGCCGGCTCAGCCAGGGCTTTGGCCAGACTCTCCAGTTCGCCACTCAATAGCAGCCCCGCGCAAGCGGTGGGGGCAGCCAGCCCGACACCATGAGTGGATGCCTGTGCCCGATGCGCAGTACCAAAGGCATCCATCACGAAAATATCACATAAAGCCGCATATTTTTTCGACAAGGCTTCGTCATCTTTCTTTTCACCGGCATTGAAGCGTACATTTTCCAGCAATACGGCTTCGCCTTCGGCAACCTCGAAGCCACCATTCAGATAATCCTGAATCAGGCGTACCTCTTTACCCAGCTTGCTGCTCATCTCATCAGCAATGGGCTGCATGGAATTTTCATCATCACGTACACCTTCCTGGGGACGGCCACGATGCGACATAACCATGACCTTTGCACCCGCCTTCATGCAGTATTCGATAGTGGGCATAGAGGCCGTAATACGCGCGTCAGAAGTCACTTTTCCATCTTTTACAGGAACATTGAGGTCGGCACGAATTAATACGCGTTTACCAGCCAGATCAAGGTCAGTAATCTTGATGAAAGACATGAGCTACTCCTAAAAAATATTTAAGTACAAAAAAGTCAACGGTTTGCCAGGAACACTCAATCCATCAGTGCATTTGGCAAACAGCTTTCACGCACAGCAACAGCAAGCCGCTGCTGTACGTGAAAAAAACGGCTTAGTTTGCCGCTACGTGCTCAACAAACCGCAACATATTGCAGGTATAGCCATATTCATTGTCGTACCAGGAAACCAGTTTGACAAAGGTACCATCCAGCGCAATACCGGCACCGGAATCGAAGATGGACGATTTACCACAACCACGGAAATCAGTAGAGACTACCTTTTCATCCGTGTAACCCAGTGTTGCACACATAGGGCCTGATTCGGAAGCGGCTTTCATGGCCGCACAGATATCATCGTAAGAAGCTTCGCTGTTCAACTCAACGGTCAGATCGACTACCGATACATCAGAAGTCGGTACGCGGAAAGCCATACCGGTCAGCTTGCCATTCAATTCCGGCAGAACCACACCAACGGCCTTGGCAGCACCGGTGGATGATGGAATGATGTTTTCCAGAATACCACGACCACCACGCCAGTCTTTCATGGAAGGTCCGTCAACGGTTTTCTGAGTAGCGGTGGCCGCATGTACGGTTGTCATCAGGCCGCGTTTGATACCCCACTTGTCATTCAGAACCTTGGCTACAGGAGCCAGACAGTTGGTGGTACAGGAAGCCGCAGAGATGATGGCCTGACCGGCATAAGTTTCATGGTTAACACCATGTACAAACATCGGAGTACCGTCTTTGGAAGGCGCAGACATCACAACTTTCCCGGCACCGGCAGCAATATGCTTCTGACAGGTTTCTTCGGTCAGAAAAAAGCCGGTACATTCGATAACCAGATCAGCGCCTACGTCACTCCAGGCCAGGTCAGCCGGATCACGTTCCGCAGTCAGACGAATGGTTTTACCATTCACAACCAGGTTATTGCCATCTACGGCAATATCACCATCAAAATTACCGTGCACTGAATCGTATTTCAGCATATAGGCCAGATAATCAGCATCCAGCAAATCATTAATACCGACTACTTCGATGTCAGAAAAATCTTTAGCGATGGCACGAAATGCCATACGGCCAATGCGACCAAAACCATTAATACCTACTTTAAGTGTCATACTTTACTCTCCTGAATTATTTTCAGTAAATGTACTGCTCCCCGCAACGGGGAGCAAATCAAATGCTTAGGCAACGCTGTTGATGGCTTTCACAACATTGTCAACCGTGAAACCGAATTCCTTGAACAGGTCACCGGCCGGCGCGGACTCACCGAAAGTATCAATGCCTACCACAGCCCCGTTCAGGCCGACATATTTACCCCAATAGCCGGTCACACCTGCTTCTACAGCCACGCGTGCGCTTACAGAAGGCGGCAGAATGGCATCACGATAGGCCTGATCCTGTGCATCGAATACGTTGTTATTCGGCATAGAGACCACACGCACTTTCTTGTCGCTGATTGTGGCTGCAGCATCCATGGCCAAACCCACTTCCGAACCGGTAGCAATAACAATAACGTCCGGCGTGCCATCACAATCCTTAAGGATGTAGGCACCACGAGCGATATCGGCAACCTGAGCCGCACTGCGATCCTGATGAGGCAGACCCTGGCGTGACAAAATCAGACAGGTCGGGCCGTCTTTTTTCAATACAGCCGCTTTCCAGGACACAGCAGTTTCGACTGCATCACAAGGACGCCATACCGACATATTCGGCATCATACGCAGGGTAGCTGTTTGCTCAACCGGCTGATGGGTCGGGCCATCTTCACCCAGACCGATAGAATCATGGGTGAACACTTCAATATGCTGCACCTTCATCAAAGCCGCCATGCGTAATGCATTACGCATATATTCAGAGAACATCAGGAAGGTCGCACCGTAGGTCACAAAACCGCCATGCAGCGAAATACCATTCATGATGGCCGCCATACCGAATTCACGTACACCGTAATTCAGATAGTTGGCATCGGCCTTATCGGCGCGCATAGGCACTGAATTGGAGACAATGGTCAGATTGGAGCCTGCCAGATCAGCCGAGCCGCCCATGAAATCGGTAAAGCCGGAAAGACCTTCAATAGCGTTTTGTGAAGCTTTGCGTGAAGCAATGGTGGCTCCTTCATCGACAACAGACTGGATAAAAGCATCCGCCTGCTCAGCCCAGTCCGCTACCAGATCACCCGCCATACGGCGTTCAAAATCAGCGGCCAGATCCGCATGTGCTGATTTATAAGCAGCAAATTTTTCTTCCCAGGAAGACTCGGCACCCGCGCCTTTCTGTTTGGCATCCCAACCTGCATAAATATCATCAGGAATTTCAAAAGGAGCATGACTCCAACCCAGTTGTTTACGGGTCAGTTCAATTTCATCATCACCCAGAGGCGCACCATGACAGTCTTCCTTGCCACCTTTATTAGGCGAACCAAAACCAATCGTGGTTTTGCAGCAAATCATGGAAGGCTTGCCGGTTTCGGCACGCGCTGCTTCTACTGCAGCAATAATGGCATCTGCATCATGGCCGTCCACATCACGCACCACATGCCAGCCATAAGCTTCAAAGCGTGCCGGAGTATCATCGGTAAACCAGCCTTCTACTTGACCATCAATAGAGATGTTGTTGTCATCATAGAAAGCAATCAGCTTGCCCAGACCCAGAGTACCGGCCAGGGAGCAGGATTCATGCGAAATACCTTCCATGAGGCAGCCATCACCCAGGAACACATAGGTATGATGGTCAACAATATTGTGCCCGTCACGATTAAAATGAGCCGCCAGTGCTTTCTCGGCAATCGCCATACCGACACCATTACTAATGCCTTGCCCCAGTGGGCCGGTAGTGGTCTCAATACCCGGCGCATAACCGTATTCCGGATGACCGGGGGTCTTGGAATGTAATTGACGGAAAGCCTTGAGGTCGTCAATAGAGAGGTCGTAGCCTGTCAGATGAAGGACAGAATAAGGCAGCATGGAGCCATGCCCGTTAGACATAATAAAACGGTCACGATCAACCCATTTCGGGTTGGCCGGGTTGTGCTTCATATAACTGTTGAACAGCACTTCGGCAATATCGGCCATACCCATGGGCGCACCCGGGTGTCCTGAGTTTGCCTTTTGTACTGCGTCCATAGCCAGCGCACGGATAGCGTTGGCAAGTTCTCTACGTGAGGCCATAGGTCTCTCCTGGTAGTTTCGGTCAGATTCGATGGTTGTTTACATTTATTCGGATGAAAGAACACTCCATTTACACAGCGTCACTTCGCATCCGGCGAAAAACAGTCGGTCATTCTCTCGCAAAAATAGCCCTCTCGGCAACTAGGGAATTTTTTTATAGGCATAAAAATGATGCTAATCAATAAAAATGCGGGATTAGCGCCATTTAATGGAGCAGCCCATACTCGGAATTTGTTCTTGCGGCCCACTGCCTGTTTCAGCAATCTGGCGCATGCCCAGAAACAGATCACGACGGGCATCCGGCTCGGCCGCCAGCTTTCGACTGGCATCCAGCCGTCCACGATATTGCAGCTGCATTTGCGCGTTATAGCCAAAAAAATCGGGTGTGCAGACTGCGCCGTAGGCCTTGGCCACCTGCTGACTTTCATCCCATAGATAGGGAAAAGGAAAATTAAGCTGCCTGGCTATGGCCTGCATGTTGGCAAAGGAGTCTTGCGCATATTCGGCAGGATCATTCGACATGATCGCGACACTGCCAATACCGTATTGCAGTAATTCACGCGTATCACGCAGCAGGCGATCCTGTATGGCTTTGACATAAGGACAGTGATTGCAGATAAACATCAACAGCAATCCTTTCTCACCCCGGCAGTCCTGCAGCGTCCAATCCCTGCCGTCCACACCGGGCAAACAGAAATCGGGCGCGGGCCGACCAAAATCACAAACCGGAGTCGTCAACGAAACCATACTGGCTAGTCCTTGTCAGTCAAAGCCGGTCAGTGTCGCATCATTAAACTCTGCAGACAAGACGCAGCCTTATCCAAGATAACGCCTGGCCTGCTGCACCATATCGGGACGCTCCGGTAATTCATTGCGCGGATAATAGCCCAACAAACAAATGCGTTGTAAATCGGCCTTATCAGAATAAAGTTCGGTAAAGCTCTGCTCGGGTGGCTTGCTGGTATCTGCAGCCGATATTTTCACTCCGCGATAATCAAGGCGCAGTTTAATATCACGCATCCCCAGCCAGGATTCAGCCTGCTGCAGAACATCGCAAAGTATCTCCAGCCCATGCTCCAGTATTTTTTCCTGCGGCCCCAGTTGCTGCAACGCCTTCTCTGTATCTTCCAGTTCTGCCTCCAGGTCATTGACGGTTTTGTTTGGCGCCTTGTCTTCTTCACCCAGATCTGCCCCCAGCCCCCAGTTTCCCTTACGCATAGTATTCAGCTTCTGTAGCAACAGGCGCTGACGCGCACCCAGCTTGTCACGACTCTCGCGTGTATTGGCGATACGCGCCAGTGCCATCTGCAGCAGAAAATCAAAGCCCCTACGGGTAATTTCCCGACGGGTATCCGCTTCATTCCCGGAAATACCCGCAAAACGATAATCACTGAAACTCACCAATTCCTGTTTCTTGTCTTGCACAAGCCGTTCATTCTCAAGATCCATACCGAAAACTGTTTGCTCGGTTCGCACCATACTAAGCAGCCCATAAAGCTGATCCGGTAGAGGCCCTGTCAATTGCTCCAGATAATCGGTAACAAAAGCGGACTCCCCCATTATCTGCGGAAGATCCAGGGGAGAGGCAAACAATGTCCTTATTGCGGGGTTATTTGAAAATGCCTGCTTATCAAGCGCAACAGCGGGCGGCAGCCTATCATCCAATGCCATAATATGTTCGGCTGCATGGATAACCGGTACGCGTAAGCGCTTACTGTAATTGGGCAGAAAGCGAAAGCGCGGGTCAGTTGCCGCGACTGCGCGTTCAATAGCTTCGTTGATAATCCCCTCATCCAGATTTTCAGAGGATGCGGCATCATTACTGAACAGGGAACTTATAAATCTGAGCATGAGATAAATCCTGACAATTTTCTATCCTTGATTCCATCAGGTTAACCCGAAGAAACAGAACTTGACAAGAGCCTTACTTTTCTCATAATGACGACTGCGCCGATTTGAATTCAGATTGCGGGCGCTTGATAAATGCGGCTAAAGCGACGTTCGAATGCTAAATTTTCGTGAACCCGCTTAAGCTCCCGCTTATACGGGTTTTTTAATTTCTAGCAGGTACTATTTTAATGAATGAACACATTTTTACTTCTGAATCTGTCTCGGAAGGACATCCTGATAAAATGGCCGACCAGGTTTCCGATGCAGTTCTGGATGCTATTTTAGCCGAAGATCCGCATGCCCGCGTGGCTTGCGAAACCCTGTTCAAAACTGGCATGGTGATGATTGCCGGTGAAATCACCACCACCGCCAAACCTGATTATGAAGCCATCATGCGCGACACTATTCGTGATATTGGCTATACCAGTTCCGAAATGGGCTTTGATGCCGCCAGCTGCGCCGTCATGACCGCGCTTGGCATACAATCACCCGATATCAACCAGGGCGTGGATCGCAGTCGCCCGCAAGACCAGGGTGCCGGTGACCAGGGGCTGATGTTTGGCTATGCCACCAATGAAACCGATGTGCTCATGCCCGCCCCCATCACCTATGCGCATCGACTGGTACAGCGCCAGGCTGAAATGCGTAAAAAAGGCATTCTTGGCTGGTTGCGCCCCGATGCCAAAAGCCAGGTCAGCTTCCATTACAAAGATGGCAAACCGGTCAGCATTGATGCTGTGGTACTCTCTACCCAGCATTCGCCGGATATTGACCATAAGGAACTGCAGGAAGCGGTCATGGAACACATCATCAAGCCGGTTCTGCCCAGCGAATGGCTAACAGCTGACACCCAGTATCATATTAATCCTACCGGGGCTTTTGTTATTGGCGGCCCCATGGGTGATGCCGGCCTTACCGGTCGCAAGATTATTGTGGATACCTATGGCGGCATGGCGCGTCACGGTGGCGGTGCCTTTTCCGGTAAAGACCCATCCAAGGTGGATCGCTCAGCCGCTTATGCCGGTCGTTACGTGGCCAAAAATATTGTCGCCGCCGGGCTGGCTGATCGCTGTGAAATCCAGGTTTCTTATGCCATCGGCGTGGCGGAACCCACTTCTATCATGGTAGATACTTTTGGCAGCGGCAAAATTGCCGATGAACAAATCAATAAACTGGTCAGAGAACATTTTGACCTGCGCCCTTATGGTATTTTACAAATGCTGGATCTGCTCAATGCCGATAAAATCAAGTATCTGAAAACGGCTGCTTACGGACATTTCGGCCGTGAACATGACCATTTCAGCTGGGAGAACACCGACAAGGCCGAAGCCCTGAAAGCCGCTGCCGGTCTATAAAACATTATTTATCCGCCCTTCGAGGAGCGCTGCGACACTGGCTTGAACAAAGCCGGTGCCAGGCTCGAAGCGGCTTGTTCCTACCAACGGCGCTCGGTTAACTTCAGAGGAATTTTATCTTGAACGACAAAGCCGATTATAAAGTAGCCGACATCAGCCTGGCTGAATGGGGCCGCAAAGAACTGAATATTGCCGAAATCGAAATGCCCGGACTGGTGGCCCTGAGAAGTAAATACGGTGATGAAAAACCTTTGCAGGGCGCGCGCATTGCCGGCTCTCTGCACATGACCATTCAAACCGCCGTACTCATCGAAACCCTGGCTGCACTGGGTGCCGACATTCGCTGGGCGTCCTGTAATATCTATTCAACCCAGGATCACGCGGCCGCCGCCATCGCGGTAACCGGCATACCCGTTTATGCGTTCAAAGGCGAAACCCTCGATGAATACTGGGAATACACCCATCAGATCATGCAATGGTCTGATGGTGGTACACCCAACATGATTCTGGATGATGGCGGCGATGCCACCATGCTGATCAATCTGGGCAGCAAAGCCGAAAAAGATATTTCCATTCTGGATAATCCCGGCAGCGAAGAAGAAATTGCCTTGTACAATGCCATCAAAGCCCGCCTGCAGGGCTCGCCCAACTGGTATTCAAACATTCTCTCCAATATCAAAGGGGTTACTGAAGAAACCACTACCGGCGTACATCGCCTGTATCAGATGGAACGTGATGGCGAGCTGGCTTTTCCGGCCATCAATGTCAATGACTCGGTCACCAAATCCAAGTTTGACAATCTGTACGGCTGCCGCGAATCACTGGTGGACGGCATCAAACGCGCCACAGACGTTATGATTGCCGGCAAGATTGCGCTGGTGCTCGGTTATGGTGATGTAGGCAAGGGATGCGCCCAGTCATTGCGCGGCCTGGGAGCTACCGTGTGGGTCACCGAAGTTGACCCTATTTGCGCGCTGCAGGCGGCTATGGAAGGCTATCGAGTTGTCAGAATGGATGATGCCTGCTCACAAGCCGATATTTTTGTCACCGCCACCGGCAACTACAATGTCATTACTCACGACCATATGGCCGCCATGAAGAATGAAGCCATTGTCTGCAACATTGGTCATTTTGATAATGAAATTGATGTGGCCAGCCTGCGTCAGTACGAATGGGATAATGTCAAACCACAGGTTGACCACATCATCTTCCCGGACGGCAAACGCATTACTCTGCTGGCTGAAGGCCGTCTGGTCAATCTGGGCTGCGCCACCGGCCACCCCAGCTTTGTTATGTCTAATTCTTTTACCAATCAGACACTGGCTCAAATTGAGTTATGGGCACATGGTGAGCGCTACACCAATAAAGTCTATACCCTGCCGAAGAAACTGGATGAAGAGGTGGCCATCCTGCATCTGGAAAAAATTGGCGCTAATCTGACCCGGCTGACCCAGCAACAGGCCGATTATATTGATGTGCCGGTTGCAGGCCCTTACAAACCGGAACATTATCGCTACTAGCCAGTCTGTCGGGTTATGAGAGATCGCAGCCAGGAAGATCCGTTTTTCCCGTATTTGAGGCACATAGCGAATCTATGTAACAAAAATACGGGGGAACTGAATCACTCTCTAACTAGCGCAGTAGATTCACACATAATCCGACAGCCTCCGATCAGCCCTGTGATGCGGGGCGTGCAAGCGCCACGTAAATTTTCATGAAAAAAACATTCAGTTTTGAACTGTTTCCACCCCGTACCGAGGCCGGCTTTGCGCAAATGCAGCAAACGGTTAGCGAGTTGAATACGCTGGCTCCCGCTTTTTTCTCGGTCACCTATGGCGCGGGCGGCACCACCCAGGACGGTACTTTTCAGGCGGTAGACTGGTTACGTTCACAAAATATTGATACCGCACCTCATCTGACCTGCGTGGGCGCAACCCCGAAAAGTATTGCCGACATACTGCAGCGTTACATAAACCAGGGAATCAGACGCATTGTGGCTTTGCGTGGTGATATGCCTTCCGGCATGCACGATGCCGGAGAATTGCGCCATGCCGATGATCTGGTTCATTTTATTCGTGCCGAAAGCGGCGACCATTTCCATATTGAAGTGGCGGCTTACCCCGAGTTCCACCCCCAGGCAAGCAGCGCCCGCCAGGATCTGCTGCACCTGAAAGCCAAATTTGATGCCGGTGCCGATAGCGCCATTACCCAATATTTCTTTAATAGCGACTCGTACACTCGCCTGCTGGAAAGCGCCACGGCTTTGGGCATACAGGCACCGATTGTTCCCGGCATCATGCCCATCAGCAACTTTACCCAACTGGCGCGTTTTTCAGATGCCTGTGGTGCCGAAATTCCCCGCTGGTTACGCTGGCGCTTGCAGGATTTTGCCGATGATCTGCCCAGTCTGCAGGCCTATGGTATAGAAGTGATCAGTCGCCTGTGCCAGGATTTACTGGATGCCGGCGCGCCCGGCCTGCATTTTTACAGCATGAACCGTGCGCACAGCTGTCGCAGCATCTGGAGCAACCTCAACATTGATCCTTCTGGCGCATGAGCCTCTCCAATAAAGAACTAATTGAACGCGACCTGCGTACGCTGTGGCATCCCTGTACGCAAATGAAAGATCACGAATGGCTGCCACTGGTTCCTATTAAATCGGGCAAGGGGGTCTGGCTGCAGGATTTTGACGGTAACCGTTATATCGATGCCATCAGCTCCTGGTGGGTCAACTTGTTTGGTCATGCCAATCCCCGCATCAACCAGGCTGTCAAACACCAGCTGGATGAACTGGAACATGTCCTGCTGGCCGGTTTTTCACACCAACCGGCCATTGAACTGGCCGAGCGTTTGATCCAGTTGGCCCCTGCTGGCCTGACTCGCTGCTTTTATGTGGACAATGGCTCCTCTGCGGTTGAAGCTGCACTTAAAATGAGCTTTCATTACTGGCTTAACTGCGGCAAGCCGCAAAAAACCCGCTTTGTCACCCTGCAAAACAGTTATCACGGCGAAACTCTGGGCGCACTGGCAGTGGGCGATGTGGCCTTATACAAGGAAACCTATAAACCCCTGCTGATGGAAGCCATCACCGCCCCCAGCCCGGATTGTTACTATCGGGAATCCGGTGAAAGCTGGCACGATTACTCCCTGCGTCAGTTTGATTCCATGGCCGAACTATTGCGCAAGCAGGCCGATTCTGTCTGTGCGGTTATTGTTGAACCACTGGTACAATGCGCGGGTGGTATGCGCATGTATCACCCGGTTTATCTCAGTCGGCTGCGCAGCCTCTGTGATGAACTGGATGTTCACCTGATTGCCGATGAAATAGCCGTAGGCTTTGGCCGTACAGGAACCCTGTTTGCCTGCGAGCAGGCCGACATTACACCGGATCTGATGTGCCTGTCGAAAGGCCTGACCGGCGGCTATTTACCGCTGTCACTGGTGCTTGCCCCGGATAAGATATACCAGGCGTTCTACGATGATTACAGCAAGCTGAACGCTTTTTTACAATCACACAGTTATACCGGCAATCCTTTGGGTTGCAGCGCCGCGCTGGCGACGCTGGATATTTTCCAACAGGATCAGGTGATTCAAAAAAACCAACATCTGAGCAAAAAACTGCGCGATGCCACTGTACATTTGAATGATCACCCGCATGTGGCCGAAGTACGCCAACAGGGCATGATTGTTGCTGTGGAAATGGTTAAAAATAAATCCGCGCGTACAGCTTATGCATGGCAGGAAAGACGGGGGCTGACGGTTTATCAGCATGCCCTGAAGAATCAGGCCCTGTTAAGACCTCTGGGCAATGTTTGTTACCTGATGCCGCCTTATGTGATCAATGAGGAGGAGATTGATCATTTAGCGCGCGTTCTCACGGAAGGAATTGATCTGGCCACCAAAGAATAATGCGCCTGAACCACCTCTATTGTCCACACGCCAAGGCTGCTTACAGCCGCATTACACTGGACAAACGCCGCTCCAGACATCTTCTGAGCGTACTGCGCGCGCGCAAAGGCATGCCTCTTGTTATTTTCAATGGTCTTGGCCAGCGTTATGCCGCCACTTTACTCAACGAGCACACAACTCATGCAGAAATTGAACTGGCAGAGGCACTGCCGGAGCAGAAACAGGCGGCAGCAAAAATAACTCTGATACAGGGGCTGGCACGCAATGATCGTATGGATTTAATTATTCAAAAAGCGACCGAACTGGGTGTGCACCGTATTGTGCCTGTTTTTACCCGCAACAGCCGTATCAAACTGGATGCAAGGCGTTCACAAAAACGTCTTGATCACTGGCAGGAAATTACCATATCCGCTTGTGAGCAGTCACAACGGGCCCGCCTTCCGCTCATTGAGGCGCCACAGGAATTAGCCCACTATCTGAGTCACGAAAAGCCAGCGTATGGCTTTGTCTTCGCTATTGGAGATTATCCGACTCTGAACACCTTCAGCACTCCGCAAGCCGAAATTCAGCTATTAATTGGCCCGGAAAGCGGTTTGCATGAAGACGAAATGGATCTGGCTGTACATTGTGGACTGAATAAAAGCCGCCTCGGATCTCAGGTATTACGCACGGAAACAGCCGCTCTGGCTGCTATCAGCAGTGTTCAGACCCTGTGGGGAGATTTCCGAATCAGATAACGCATTCAACCGGCACTCGAAGAGAGTTGTGATTCAATCTCTTTTTCCAGCCAGTCCAGATCGGGTATAACCACTTCCTCATCATCCAGACGTAGCCGGTGTCCGGGCAGACCCTGACCTGAACTGTCCTCAGATTCCAGCAGATTATTCGCATTCACTTTAACCAGGTGGGGAATTTCTTCCACCACCAGCCCGATAAAGGGTAGTTTTTTATTGCCATTGAGGGTGTTGCAAATGGCAATACGGGTACGCGCACCATGGCTACCATTGGTTTCAGTATGTGCAGCCGACATATCCACAATGGGTATAAGGTGATGCCGCCATTCCAGCAGACCGGCAAACCAGGCTTCTACATCCTGCATGGCTTCCGGTTCGCGCCAGCCGATGATTTCAGCAATGGCCACATTGGGCAGCAATGCCGGCACCGGCGACAGCGGTAACAGCACACCACGGACTTCGGCCTGGTTGTTTATGCTCATACCGATTCCTCAGCTAATAAGGAATGAAAATTTTCAAGCAAATCCGTTTCCTGATACGGTTTGCCGAGATAACGGTTTACACCTAATTCAATAGCCCTGTCACGATGCTTTTCACCGGTTCTTGAGGTAATCATGATAATAGGCAGCGCTTTGAGCTCCGGTGAATTTCGTATATGACGTGCCACTTCATAACCGTCCATACGCGGCATTTCAATATCCAGCAACATAATATCCGGCACCACTTCCTGTAGTTGGGCCACCGCATCAACACCATCTTTAGCTGTTATCACATTCATATTATGCCGTTCCAGCAAACGGGTCGTAACCTTGCGTACCGTAATGGAGTCATCCACCACCATGACCGTAATTTCATCCGATTTCCTTTTTTCAGAAACCAGAGAACCTATGTCATCCGGCATGGCTACCAGGCTGGCGAAGTCCATACGAACCAGTGCGTTAACATCGGCAATCAAAGCCACACGCCCATCCGGCAGAATGGTTCCACCGGTAATCCAGCGTACCGCACTCAGTTGCCGTCCGACCGATTTCACCACAATCTGGCGGCCACCCAATAAACTGTCAACCTGCAATGCCAGACGATGATCACCGGCCCGAATCAGCATCAGCGGGAACCATCTTTCATTTTCCGCCCACACCGGACTGGCCTGGTTAAGTACCGTTCCAAAATAACGTACCGGATAATTATGGCCGGCATATTCATAGCCTTCACTTTGCCCTGAAACGACGGACACCAGTTCGTCACGTGAGATACGCACCACACCTTCAATACTGGTATTGGGTATGGCGTAAATATCTTCACCTACGTTAATCAACAGCGCATCCACAATAGCCAGGGTAAACGGCAAACGGATAACAAAGGTAGAGCCTTTACCTTTCCTGGAAAAAATCTCCAGCGATCCGCCCAGTTGTTTTATTTCACTGGCAACCACATCCATGCCAACTCCGCGTCCGGCAATCTGGCTGATTTCACTGACCGTACTAAAACCCGGCTCCAGAATAAACTGCATCAGATCCTGGTCACTGATCGTAGTATCAGCATCCATCAGATTGCGTTCAATAGCCTTTTTGCGAATAGCCTTCAGGTTCAGACCGGCACCATCATCTGCAATGGTAAGCAGAACATCTGTTCCCTCCCGGCCCAATTCCAAATGAACCGTGCCCATTTCCGGCTTGCCTGCTTTCAACCGTTTTTCTCTGGATTCAATACCATGCGATAAAGCATTACGCAAAATATGTTCCAAAGGAGCGACCATGCGACCCATGATGGAATGATCCATTTCGCCTTCGGCGCCGACAATTTCCAGTTGGGCTTTTTTCTTGAGTTGTTGTGCTGTTTGTCTGACAACACGCTGCAAGCGGGGCACCTGATTGGAGAATGAAACCATACGTGTTCTCAACAAACCATCCTGCAAGTCCGTCGTTACCCGGCTTTGTTGCAACAGCAGCGTTTCTGTTTCTTTATTTTGATCGGTCAGGGCTTCTTTAATACTGATTAAATCGGATACGGTTTCATTCAAACTTCGGGACAATTGCTGCATGGTTGAAAAACGATCCATTTCCAGTGGATCAAAATCATCATTATCGGCTCGTTCCTGTTCATAGCGTGACAGAATCTGTGCTTCGGTTTCGATATCCAGATTACGCAACTGTATGCGCAAACGCTCTACAACCTGCTCCAGTTCGTTCAGGTTAAAATTGGATGCGCCATTATGGGCTTCCAGACGCGCTCGGTAGATACTGACTTCACCGGCATTGTTTACCAGGCTATCCAGCAATCCTGATTGAACCCGGACTTGCTCCTGGCGTTGTTGATCAGGTTTACTCTGTGCGGCTTTTTTTCTTGCCAATTCAGCAGCTGGCTTACTTGAAAATGCTTCTGTGAGATGCTCTACCGCCTGTTTTTCACTTTTATCTGCAGGCACCTCATCCTTGTCAGCATGAACTTCGTCACTTTCCTGCTTTTCGTCTTGGCCTGTTACTGTCGACTCTGTCAGTAAGGATGCCGACTTTTTCTTCTCGTCATCGGCACTTTTTTTCTCTGCTTGCAGATCTACAACTTTGCCACCATTTTGCAACGCATAATTAAGCTGCTCGACCAAAGCGTCCGCTCGCTGGTAACGACCATTTTTTTCAATGCCTTCTATTTGTTCGAGCAGGCGATCAACAACCTGGTGACTCATGCTCAATAGTTCAGGATTAGGTTTGACCCGCTCATTGTCGATGGCCATCAACAATTCTTCAAAGACATGTGCCAAATCACCCACGGCTGTCAAGCCCGATAAGCGCGCGCCGCCTTTCAAAGTATGCAGTGTTCGTTGCAGATCTGCTGACAAATCCCGATCAGATGGACTGGCTGTCCACTTGCTCAAGGTTGTTTCTAAGACATCAATTAACTCTAGTGCTTCCTCCAGGAAGATTTCAATGATGTCATCATCACCAGAGACTGTTTCGAAGTCGGCTTCGGCTTCGGCTTCTGCTGCTTCTGCTGCTTCTGCTGCTTCTGCTGCTTCTGCTGCTTCTGCTGCTTCTGCTGCTTCTGCTGCTTCTGCTGCTTCTGCTGCTTCTGCTG
>JAHXHF010000170.1:0-12557 GCA_025656895.1 gamma proteobacterium symbiont of Bathyaustriella thionipta | reverse complement strand
CCACAGATTGTGACTTGCCCTCTTCTGGAGTTGTCAACAAATCAATGAAATCGCTGGTTGTTTCTGAATCTGCAACCTCACCTAAGGCTGCTTCCAGTTCGATATAGCGCTTTTCCGCCAGCTCTACCACAGCGCTTATGTGAGGTATTTCTGTTGCCGGAACATTGATAATTTTTAATACCTGCTCGGCTATTTCAAGACCTTCTTCCAGCAAGCGACAATCATCTGCTGAAGCCACATGATTCAAATCCAGCTGTAAATTAGCCAGTCTTTCAAGTGCCGCCGCAGTGTCGGCGATTGCATTGACTTCGGCCATATGCGCACTGCCGTGCAGGGTATGCAAGGCACGTACAACATCATGATTAATCAGTGTTGAGTATCCCTCTTTTTTGCATTCACTGATGAAATCTTTAATTGTCTGAATATGACTACGTGATTCAGATTCAAAAATATCCTGCAGCACTGAATCCATTTCAAGGGCAACCGGCGTCTGATCCGTTGGCGGTTCGGCCCCATCCCGACTAAGAGCCCAGGTCACATCACTGGATTCTGTTTCAGTTAAATCATCATCCAGATGAATCTGGGTTAGTTCGGAGGATTCATCCGCCTCCTCATCGCTAAGAGCAGCGGGTTCCGCCTGTTCTGCGGCTTCATTTTCCGCAAACAGTGAAATGGCCGTATCGGCATCTACCGCTTCTGCTGATGCATCATATTCGGAATCAAAGTAGGCATCGCTGTCGGCCAGCTCAGCTAACTCATGGGTTGATTCGACTGCTGCAATCGCCGGCTCTTCTTCAGCCTCACTTTCTGCTGCCTGCGGCTGGTGTTCTTTTGATGGTTCGCCACCATCCTCTACGGTGGCCGGAAACTCCCCCGCCGGAGGCGATTCCTCTGGCGCCGGTTCTTCCGGGCCTTGCAGTTTATCCGCACTGAATTGCGTCAGATCCAGGGCATCGACTGACTTACCATCAGCTAACGCAAAGGCCTGATCCATGATGACCTGGATATCATATTGTACGGCTTGACCAGTTTCCTGACATTCGATCAGATGCGGCAGAACCAGCATGACAGAATCCAGTACATCCATAAGATCGGATGTTACTTCGACACTACCGTCTATGACTCGATTCAGCAGATTTTCAATGGACCAGGAAAACTCTCCTATGGTCAGTGCACCAACCAGACGACCACTACCTTTCAGAGTATGGAATGAGCGTCGGAAAACGGCCATCGCTTCTTCATTGGACTGATCGGCCTGCCATTGTGGAAGAAATTCCCGAATGGCCTCCAGTTCCTCCCTCGCTTCTTCCAGAAAAATATCCAGTATTTCCGGATCGATGTCTTCCAGCGGGGGCTTGCTGGCTGAGGGCGTATAGTTCTCTTCGCTGTCTTCTTCCAGGTCTGATGCTACTTCTGCTGCCGCCGCCGGGGCGTCGACAGCTTCAAGCTCCGGGTAGCGATCAGGCTCCTCTTTATCGGCATCAACGGCTTCATCTTCAATTTCCAGACTAAAATCCGAGTCGGTCTCTTGCAGATCAAAATTCAACTCATCGGCAAGCTCCGCTTGTGAATCATGAATAGCTTCCCGTTCTTCAACAGTAACTTCTTCGAGCTCAGGTATCGACTCTTCATCCAGCTGTAAATCGATACCGAGATCATCCCCGCTATTCTCATCATTTGCATCGGCAGCTGTTTCTGTCAGTAAAGGTGCTTCGTCCTCATCCGCTTCCCGTGCTGCTGGAGCTTCAACATCTACACCCAGTTTTTGTAGTGCGTTACTTACGATAGCAAGAATTTCCTGCTCACCGACCGGACGGTTTTCTTTAACCGCATCCACATAATAATCAAAGCCAATGACGGCATCGGCAAAGCTCACCAGCGCCTCTTCATCAGGCAACTGCTCGGCGTCTATCAACGCAGACTGAATATAAGCCGAAATGGCTTTCACCAGACTGCCGGCCCATGTACGGTCCATTATGTCGAATACACCGGCCACTGATTTGAGTCTTGACGGGACTTCAAGCAACAGACTGTTATCACTTTGATCATCCAGCCAGGAAGACACGATGTCGCGAATCATGTTCATTTCATGGCGTGTTTCATCCATGGTGGCATTAATCAGTGCGTCATATTCACCATCCGGCAACAGCCCTTTGCGATCTTCCGCCTGAGGCAGGGATACCCCACTTCCGGCGGCAGCCATGCGGTTGGCCAATGACGACTCAACAAAAAGAATATCACTGGCTACGGTCATTAGTTCATGATCGGAGGGTGCTTCCTGTGCTTCGATCAACGCTTTTATATGGTCCGTCTGGTTTTGCAGCCGCTGACGCAAACTGCCTTGTCCCACCATGCCCAAAGTATCGGCCAGCTTCTGAATAGGCGAAACCAGCGCCTGCAAGTCCTGCAGGTTTTCCCGGTCACTTCGGATAAACAGATCCAGGCCGTCTTTCAATACAGTCAGGTCGGCATTAATCGCCGCACTGACCGTTGATATCAGATCCTGATTCGGTGCAGCCAGACTTTGCTCACTAATGGCCAGTTCTTCAGCGGTGGGTAAAGCGTGCTCAAGATCGTACAATTCCTGGATCGTGATGATGTCGGCTTGCTGTGAGTTGGCCCGGCCAATGTAATACAGCAGATCTTTTAGCCGTTCAAACTGGCTATCTGAAACCGCATCTTCACCTGATTCTATTAAAATTCTGGTGATGCGATCAATCTTGCCCATCAGGACTTTGATGGCCACACCGTCATCAACCTCATCCTGCTTTACTGCTGTGATCAGGGCTGCTGCAACCCAGTAGATCTGATAGACCTTTTCTGTACCGGCCTGATCACGCACTTTGTCAAAGAAGGCTTGTACAGACTGCAAACTGGCCGATCGATCATGATCGCGAAACCAGCCCAGCAGTCCTTTGTGGAAATGAATGCGCTCGGTTTTGCAAACCTGCGGCAAGTCGGGGTTTGCCTGCCCGCTCAATTGAACAGGCAAAACAATATCATCCATTCTGGGGGAAAATACCGCTGACTCGGTCAGTAATGCGCCATCACGAGCAGCTCGTAAATCATTCATCAGCGGCAACAGCGCCATCGGCACATCCTGCGCACCATTTTGCAGTGCTTCAAGATAGTCCGGCAAGCGAATCATGGCCAGCATGAGTGCTTCAGCAGCTGATTCTTTTTGCTTGACACTGCCATCCATCATGGCAGAAATAACCGACTGCATTTCTTCAACCAGCATGGCCGCGCCGTAAACCTGCACCATGCGCAGGGTGCCATATAACTGATTCAGTTTTTGCCGGGATGCTTCCAGGTGCGCGTCTGCACCATCGCCCTCAACATATTCTTCCAAAAAATGCCGTGCCTGATTAACCGTATCATCAAGATCTGCCTTGATCCACTGCAGAGTACTGTGATCTCTGGTTTCGTTCATTGCCATAATTTTTCCGCCCACGTCATTCTTATATGCACCACTCAATCAATGAACTTGTTGCCTGAGCCTGCCCGGTTATTCCGGCAGACGGAAACCGGCTACCGATTTCTGCAATTCGTCAGCCAGGTCGGCCAGTGTACCAATAGCTTGAGCTGTTTGGCCGGTACCTTCCGAGGTCTGTGTGGTAATTTCCTGAATAACGTTCATGGTGTCGTTAATACCCGTTGCCTGGACCGCCTGCTGCTGAGCTGAATCAGCCATACGCCCGGTCATATCTGCAATAAAGGTGGATACTGTTTCAATTTCCTGCAAAGCCTCACCGGCATCTTCTGCCAGTTTTGCGCCTGAAACCACACCCGAGGTACTGGCTTCCATGGATCTTACCGCTTCGTTGGTATCCGCCTGAATGGTTTTTACCAGCGCCTCAATCTGCTTGGTTGCATTACTGGAACGTTCAGCAAGTCGCTGTACTTCATCGGCAACAACCGCGAAACCACGCCCCGCTTCACCGGCCATGGCGGCCTGCATGGCTGCGTTTAGCGCCAGAATGTTGGTCTGATCCGAAATATCATCAATCAGCTCTACGATATTACCAATTTCCTGTGAACTTTCACCCAGGCGTTTGATACGTTTGGAGGTTTCCTGAATCTGGTCACGAATACCATCCATACCCTCAATGGTATTACGTACCGCCAGGTTACCTTTGGTGGCCACATCCACCGAGCGTTGCGCAACATCCGCTGATTCCGAAGCATCGCCGGACATCTGGTTCATGGCCTCAGCCATAGACTGAATGGCATCACTGGCACTGGTAATCTGTTCAGCCTGATGCTCACTGGCTTCGGCAAGGTGCATGGCCGTAGCTCTACTTTCCTGCGCTGATGAAGATACTTTGTCCGAGGTATCGTTGATCGCTGATACCAGGTTTCTCAGGGCTTCAATCGCGTAGTTGATTGAGTCAGCAATTGCGCCGGTGATATCTTCCGTCACGGTCGCTGTTACCGTCAAATCACCATCAGCCAGATCGCCCATTTCATCCAGCAGCTTGAGAATGGCTTTCTGGTTGGTTTCGTTAACCGCCTTACTTTCGGCTTCACGGCGGCGTGCTTCAACAAGCAATTTCGCACCCAGCACAACCAGAAGTATGGCTGCAATAATACCCAGAACGGTAATCCAGATGGGTCCTTCAACGAATGGGCCAATTTTAAGACGCCCCGGATTTCCTGAATAAAGATCAGACAAAGCACGGGCTTCCGCATTGACCTTATCCGATACTTCTGAAATAACACCAGCGGCTTCCAATGCGGGTAACACATCCGGGGTGGTATCAATAATTTCTTCGGCATGGTCGTTAACCGAGCTGAACAGCATGGCAACTTCACGCAGTTTTTGGGCGCCGCGTGGATCATCTACACGCTGTACACCAAGAGCCGCGTCACCTTTCAGCATGCCTTCCAGCACCCGGCCGAATAAATCCGCATCCTGGCTGAACTGGTCAATAGCGGCGGCCGTTACGCGTCCGCCACCAAGCACCCGGTTAACATTGTTTTCGATACGCTGTACCAGCATCAGCTGACGCGTTGCGATGTATATCTGCGATGAATCAGCGCCACTCTCTATCAGCAATTTTACAATCTGATCTGAAAAATCCTGCAGCTGCGGTATGAATTCGGTGATAACCCCCACAAACTCGCCCACTGACAAAATGGCTTCTTCATTGTTCAGGATAATATCAACCTTTTCCCGTAGCTCAAGCCAGCTATTTTCAATTGGGCGTATAGGAACATCTGCCGGTGATGCGGGCAGGTTATCCGCCTTGTTACCATTTTTCAGGTCTGCCAATAAAACTTCAAATTCGTCCCTGGCAGCTTGCAGACGCCCGAACGCGGCTTTATCACCCGAGGTGGCAGCCAGTGCAAACTTGGCAATGGTTTGTGGTGCAACACGCATGGCTGAAGCGCGTTTCAAATACTGTGTATCATAGGTTTCAAGGGTTGACACATGTACAAACATGGCCAGAGCCAACATGATGGTTATCAGCAAGGCCGCGGCCAGTACCACAACCGACTTGTTAGTTCGCCGCTTGCCTCGGCCTGAACCTCTTTTAGATTTACCAAACATGTTTCATCTCCCGCTAATACCCAATATTATTTAAATTACTCGTAACGACTCAGTGTGGCACTGTATGCCGCCACATCATTTTTTTTAAAACCTGCTGCATCTGCTCAATTCACTGAAATAAGCCTGAATCCGGAAATCACAGTGATAAACAGGGCTTGCTCTATTCATTTCTCCTAGTGAGCCGCACTCTGAAAGCGCTCATCAACGGCCAATAGATGCATATCAAATACTTTGAGCTGTTGTTCATCCGCCTCAAATGCACCATTGACATATTTTTCTGTCTCACCTTCCGCCATCACCGCCCTGGCTCTTTGTGCTTCATAAAACGTTCTTAAACCCAGCACATCTTCTACATGCAAACCCACTCGCAGATCATTTATCTCAATAACCATGATTCGTGAACGACGCCCGGCTGCGGTTGTTCCAGACTCCAGGTAGCGCTGCAAATCAACAATGGGCAGCAAGTCACCACGAATGTTGGCAACCCCCATCATCCAGGGGCGCGTACCGGGTACCCGTGTTATGGATTCCGGCAGGGTAAGCAACTCGCGGATTTCGCTAACCGAAGCTATAAACCGCTCTTCCCCCAGGACAAAAACCACCCCCTCCCAAACAGGACGGGTGTCAATCTGTTGCGGTAGAGGGCTGGCGTTAGCGACACACCGTGCCGCTATTGTATTCAGCTCTGAAAGTGCGGCATTTTCAGTCATGTTTATTAATACACCTGATCACGCGGGAAGAAGCCCGCGAATTTTAGCCATCAGATCAGCCGCTTCCACCGGCTTGGTTACATATTCTTTCGCACCCTGGCGCAGCCCCCACATCCGATCAGTCTCCTGATCCTTGGTTGTCACCAGAATAACGGGGATTTGAGCCGTCTGCGCGTCCTTGCTTAATTTTCGGGTCGCCTGAAACCCATTCAAGCCCGGCATAACAACATCCATTAAAATCAGATCAGGCATTTCCGCTTTAGCGGTCTCAACACCCGCCTCACCATTTTCTGCAGTCAGCGCTGTCAAACCATTCTTTTCCAGGATGCTTTTCAGTACGTGTGTTTCTGTAGGTGAATCATCGACTATTAAAACAGTCGCCATAATTTTTCTCCGTTACCTAAACGACAAAATTCAAGTTACGCAGACTGTTTTTCTGCATGGCTGCGGATTGCACCCAGCAGTTCTTCTTTCGTAAACGGCTTGGTTAAATACTGCTCGGAACCCACGATGCGGCCTCTGGCACGATCAAACAGGCCGTCTTTACTCGACAACATGATGACCGGCGTATCCGCAAACTCTTCATTATGCTTGATCAGCGCACAGGTTTGATAACCATCAAGCCGCGGCATCATGATATCCACAAAAATCAGATCGGGTCTTTCTTCGGCTATGATCGACAAAGCCTCAAATCCGTCCGTCGCCGTTAGCACCTCACAACCTGCTTTTTTAAGCAGGCTTTCAGCGGTTCTTCTTATGGTTTTACTGTCATCAATAACCATAACCTTCAAACCAGCGAAATCTCCTTCCTCTTCACTCACGCGAACATCTCCAAAAAAAGTCCTTACCAATAAGACCTGCTTATCACAAATCATCCATCATAATGCAGGAACTCAAAACACTAGGCTAGCCTAACCCGCCAGCATTTCAAGCAAGACACTTAAAAAATTATTGCTCAGGAATAACCCGGGTTAATCCCAGCACTTCCCACATCTGCATACCACCACGATAATAGAAAATCTTTTCCGCTGGATAGCCATTTTTTACCAGACCCTTAATAGCACGAGGCGACTGCCCGCAAAGCATGCCATTACAAAAAAGCACCAGATCCTTTGCTTTTGTGAAATCCCATTTATCTGTTTTTAATTCGCCATCCAGAAAGCCCCAGCTTTCCAGTTTGCGAGTGAACCAGCCTACATCACCGCGCAATTCAGCACCAAAGGCCTCAAAAGCTTCCTCTGTTTCGGGATCATCGGCCCCTTTATCCAAAATGGTAAAAGGGTAATTGACCGACCCGGGAATAGTACCCTTTGCGTACCAACTGGGGGTACGCGCATCAATCAAAATGCCTTTCTCATCCCTCAACTCCCCCTCCATAAAATCAAATAATTCTACTTCGGCAATGGTTTTCACTCCCGGCTGCGATTGCATGGGTTGAATGCAAAAAGGCGGACATTTACGTGCAGTCTTTGCATAGTAGCCGCGCAATTCAAAATCAGGATCCTGAACACGCTCAACCTTGATTGATTTACCCTGTGAAATAACATGCAGAAACGGCTTACCCGGGGCCAGCACGATACCCGCCTCACTTTTGCCTACAACCACTTCGTCCGCCCACAAATAACCCGAAACCAGCAGACAGCCCAACAGCAACAAGCGTTGACTCATTAAGTTCATTCTAGATACCCCTCCAATCATCGTTTTTCTTTATCAAATATTATTTGTTTTATTGTGACAGGCGATCATGTGAGAAACGATTCATGATCATACGCCTCAACTGTTCAACAGTGGCACCTTTTTTATAGGCATCAAAAACCTCACCCTGACTACTTTTTTGCAGCTTTCTATAAAACGAATAGGTTCCCGCGAAGGTATCTTCCATTTCCTCCTCAAAAGCCTGCAAAGGAAGGTTGCGTAAAAAACCATCTTCATCATGATACGGTCGCCCCTCATCTGTTTTCGTATCATCGGCATCATTCACTTTAGCCGCTTCTGCTTCCAGCGCATCAAGATAATCATCCGCTGCAAAAACCGGCAGCACCACACCAAGCAAACTAATAATAAAAACCCCTATTTGAAATTGCCGAACCACTCTACATACTCCTCAATAATCATGCAGTGCAAGCGGGTACCTCTTACACCCGCGTCCTGTTAACATGTAGCTGCATGGATCTCTTATACAATGAACTTAGCAACGACTGAGCCAAATGGCAAATAACTTTTCGATTTTTCAAACGAATATAACTCCTTGTTCAGCAATAAAGTAAACTCTAATGAATATTAATATTGGCATTATCATGGATCCTATTGCCGACATAAAGATCCACAAAGACAGCAGCTTTGCGATGTTGCTGGAAGCGCAGCAGCGAGGCTGGCGCCTCTTTTATATGCAGCAGGATGATTTATTTCAACGTGACCAGGATGTATGTGCCAGCGCACAGCGACTGCGGGTGTGCGACAACCCGCAAGACTGGTTCAGCCTGGAAAGCAAAGTGGAAATACAGTTGGCACGCATGGATGTCATCCTGATGCGCAAAGATCCGCCCTTTGATATGGAATACCTGTACACCACCTACCTGTTACAACGCATTGCCAATACCGGCGTACTGGTCGTGAACAACCCGGCCGCGCTGCGTGACGCCAATGAGAAACTGGCCGCCACCTGGTTTCCTGCGTACACCCCCCCAACTCTGATCAGCCGCCAAACCGGGCGCTTTGTAGATTTTATTGATCAATACCGTGACGTTATCGTCAAACCACTGGACGGCATGGGTGGAGAATCTATTTTCCGGGTACGTGCGGACGACCCCAACCGTAACGTCATACTGGAAACCATAACCCGGCATGGTCAACGCAGTGTGATGGCGCAAACCTACATTCCTGAAATTTCGGCCGGTGACAAACGGGTGCTTATTGTGGATGGCCAGCCCGTACCCTACGCCCTGGCTCGCATCCCCCGGGAGGGAGAATTGCGCGGTAATCTGGCTCGTGGCGCGACCGGTCAGGGTCAGGCTTTATCAACCCGTGATCAGGAAATAGCCGAACAGGTAGGCGCCGTCCTGAAGGAACGCGGCGTACTCTTTGCCGGCCTGGATATTATTGGCGACTACCTGACTGAAGTGAACATAACCAGTCCCACCTGTATCCGCGAACTGGACAGCCAGTTCAACCTGAATATCAGTGGCCAACTGCTGGATGCCATAGAAAACAGACTAAATGGCTAACAAAGTCAATTTTGCTCCTTACCCGGTTACCGCCAGACTGATTGCTGTTCTGCTTATCAGTAGTTTGCTGCCAGCCTGTACCTCGGCCGACAATATCCGCGAAGGTCAAATTCTGGCTTTTGGCACTCTCATCAATTTTACCACCAGCGGTGTTGATGAAGCGGCTTTCAAAAAAGCACACGCAGCCCTCAGCAAACAATTCGAGGCCATGCACAAGCGTTGGCATGCCTGGCAAGCCGGTGAGCTGCAACGCACCAACCGGAAACTTGCCAGCGGCCAGTGGTTTGAAGCCGAAGCTTCCATAATGGATCTGATCCGGCAAGCCCGTCCATTGGCCCGTCAATCCGACCATTTATTTAATCCCGCCATTGGCCGCCTACTTAACTTATGGGGGTTTCAGGGCCAATCCGATGCCGATTGGCAGCCGCCCCCGGATAAAGCCATAGAACATCTGCAGCAATCCCCGCCCAGCCTGGAGAATATTGAAACCAGAGGTTCATATATACGCTCCAATAATCCATTACTGGCTCTGGATTTTGGCGCCTTTGCCAAAGGTGTTGCTTTAAATCAGGCGGCACTTACCCTGCAGAAACAGGGCATTCATGATGCTGTCATCAACGCCGGTGGAGACCTCATTGTGCTGGGCAGCAAACAGGGCAAACCCTGGCGTATCGCGGTGCGCAACCCCGACTCGGAAAAACCACTGGGCTGGTTTGAATTGCAAGGTCGACACAGTGTTTTTACTTCGGGAGACTATGAACGTTACCATCCATTCAAGGGCAAACACTATGGCCACATTCTTGATCCGCGAACAGGCCGACCCGCCATCGGCACGCGCTCGGTAACCGTTATTCATGAAAATGCGGCGCTGGCCGATGCAGCCGCCACCGCATTATTCGTAGCCGGCCCCGATCAATGGCAGAATATCGCCCGACAAATGCATATCGACAAGGTTTTATTGATTGATACACAAAATCGCTTTCACATCACCAAGCAAATGCGCGCTTTATTCAAACCTCTGCAGCAACCGGCTGAATGGATAATCAGCCATGAGTAGCTCAACAGTAACAGCCGCAGACCGCCTTGGCCTGGCTTTGTTTTTTGCAATTAGCCTGCATGCCTTGTTAATACTCGGCGTCAGCTTCAAACCGGAAACACCCGCAACACCTGAAAAAGCACCCAAGATCGACATCATGGTGGTGCAAAATATCAAGCCTCCTAAAGAGTCCAAAAAGGCCGATTTCCTCGCCCAGGTCAGCCAACAGGGCAGTGGTAACACAGAAAAAATACAAAAACCGGAAAGCCGCCCTTCAAAACCCACACTACCTTCACAGCAGGCTGCCACCAGCCAGCAGCGACAGGCGCCTCCGGTTCCTCAACAAAAAGCTCGCAAGGCACTGGTCAGCCAGCAAGCCCGTACACAGATTAAAGTAGCTCGGTCACAACCGAAAAAACCGTCAAAGACCCATAAAAAAACACTGGCAAAACTATTAGCCAGTCGCGATCAGGAAATTGCCCGTCTGTCTGCCGAACTCAGTCAGCGCACCCATGCCTATGCCAAACGTCCCCGCCGTAAAGCCATCAGCGCCAGCACTCAGGAATATCGTTATGCCAGCTATCTGGATGCCTGGCGGCGCAAGGTCGAACGTATCGGCAACCTGAATTACCCGGATGAGGCGCGGCGTAAAAAACTGTATGGCAATCTGGTGGTGCATGTGGCTGTGCGCGCTGATGGTACAGTTGAACGCATTCGTCTGCTGCACTCATCCGGCTACAAGGTTCTGGATGACGCCGCTATTCGCATCGTGCGCATGTCGGCGCCCTTTTCACCATTTCCCGCCGACATACGCAAACATGTTGACATACTGGATATTACCCGCACCTGGCAATTTCTCAGTTCCAACCGCCTGCGCGCCGGAGACTGATCGTGCTGCAAAAATACTTGAATCCATGCTGCGCAAGCTTGATACTGAGCCCACATGAGTGAACCTGTAACCGACCTCTCCGGACAGCTTTTAATTGCCATGCCGGCCCTGAAAGATGTAAATTTCGCACACAGCGTTATCTACCTCTGCGAGCATAACCGTGATGGTGCCATCGGCATTGTTATAAACCGGCCTTCGGGTATAGAACTAAGCGAGCTTTTTGCCCAGCTGGATATAACATGCGAAAACAGCAGCGCTGCGCAACCCCTGTTTTTCGGTGGCCCGGTACAAACAGATCGCGGTTTTATCCTGCATGATGGCGAACATCTATGGCAGTCCACCATGCGTATGGCTGACAATATCGGTGTTATCACCTCATTGGATATACTGGAAGCCATGGCCCATGGAGAAGGACCGCCTAAGAGCCTGGTTGCGCTGGGCTATGCCGGCTGGGGGGAAGGACAACTGGAACAGGAACTGGCTGATAACGCCTGGCTGAGCGCTCCGGCACAAAAGGAAATATTGTTTGATATTCCGGCAAAACAACGCTGGCAGGCGGCGGCCGACGTACTGGGAGTTGACCTGAATCTGCTTTCTGCTCAGTCCGGTCATGCCTGAAGCACTGCGCAGTCTGCTGGGCTTTGATTACGGCAGCAAAAAGATTGGTGTAGCGGTGGGGCAAACGCTGACTGCAAGTGCCTCACCCCTGCTTATTCTGCGCAATAAAAAACAGCAACCTGACTGGCATTCCATAGACCGGCTGCTGCAGGAGTGGCAACCGGATGCGCTGGTGGTTGGCGAACCGCTGGAAATGCAGGGTGCGGCCACCCACGCCACGGCCGGCGCACGTAAATTTGCACGCCAGCTGCAGTCGCGCTACGGCAAACCGGTTTTTCTGGCGGATGAACGCTTGACCTCACGCGCCGCACGGTTAGACAATCCACATAGAAAAACAGCCGATATTGATGACCTGGCCGCTAAACTTATTCTGGAAACCTGGTTGAGTGAATACAAAAATAATACAAACTGAATATGACGTACCGCCTTTGCTGGACAAAATGGCCGTTCAACTGCAACAACAAATGCAACAACAGGGATTTGAACAGCCTCTGATGATTGGCATTCATAGCGGCGGCCTGTGGGT